>CAVGSO010000017.1:0-27966 GCA_963631875.1 Firmicutes bacterium CAG:341
GCAGGGCTTTGTGGCGGGCGTGAACGCCGCCCTCGCCCTCAAGGGTGAACCGCCGCTCATTCTCAAGCGGAGCGAGAGTTACATCGGCACACTCATCGACGACCTCGTGACCAAGGGGACGGAGGAGCCGTACCGCATGATGACGAGCCGCTCGGAGTACCGTCTGGTGCTGCGGCAGGACAACGCCGACGCGCGGCTGACCGCCATCGGCCAGCGCATTGGACTGGTCAGCGGTAAGCGGCTGCGGGCGGTAGAGGAAAAATACGAGGCCGTGGCGCGGGAGATCCGGCGGCTGGGGCATACCGGCGTGGCCGGGACGGCCGCGCTGAATGCGCTGCTGGCGGAGAAGGGTACGGCGGCGGTGGACAGCGGCTGCCGCCTCATCGACCTGCTGCGCAGGCCGCAGCTCACCTACGACGATTTGACGCCGTTCGATCCCCAGCGTCCCGACCTGCCTGCGGCAGTGCGGGAGCAGGTGGCCATCTCGGTAAAGTACGAGGGGTACATCCAGCGGCAGCTGCGGCAGGCGGCGGAGTTTGAGAAGTTAGAGCGGCGGGTGCTGCCGGAGGACATTGAGTACAGCGGCATACAGGGGCTGCGCCTTGAGGCGCGGGAGAAGCTGAACGCCGTCCGCCCGCTGAATCTTGGACAGGCGGGGCGTATCTCCGGCGTGTCCCCGGCGGATGTGGCCGCGCTGATGATCTGGCTGCAAGCACATGGCAAGGAGGAGAGGGACAATGGGTAAGCTGCGGTTTCTTTTCGCGCTGTGGATGGCGAAGCTGTCCATCCCGGCGCTGAAGATCACCCACCACAACGGCACGGACTTCCCCGGCAGCTTGGCGGTGAAGCTCTGCCCCGATTTTCTGAAATATATCGGCAAGCCCGCACACATTTTGGCCGTGACCGGGACGAACGGCAAGACGACCGTGGCCAATATGCTGGAGGACGTGCTGGCATCGGAGGGCAAGCGTGTGCTGACCAACCGCGCCGGGAGCAACATCGTCTCCGGCATCGGCACGGCACTGCTCAAGGGCTGCGACCTGCGGGGAAGGGTTCGTCCCGGCTATGATTTGGCGGTCTTGGAGGTGGATGAGCGCTCCGCGCTGCGCGTCTACCCCTACGTCAAGCCGGAGTATATCGTGGTGACGAACCTCTTCCGCGACTCCATCATGCGCAACGCGCATCCCGGCTATATCGCGGACATTCTCAGCCGCGCCTTTCCGCGCGAGAGCAAGCTCATCCTCAACGCCGACGACCTCATCTCCGCCTCTGTCGCGCCGGAGAACGAGCGGGTGTATTTCGGCATTGACCGCCTCCCCACCGACGTGACGGAATGCGAGAACCTGCTCAACGATATGCGTATCTGCCCCAAGTGCGCGGGCAAGCTGCGCTATGAGTACCGCCGCTACCACCACATCGGGCGGGCGGTGTGCGAAAGCTGTGGCTTCCGCTCGCCGGACAGCGACTATCTGGCCACGAACGTTGACCTTGAAAACCTGACCATGACGGTACGCGAGGGCGGGCAGGAATACCCCTATGCCCTCATCACCGACAGTCTCCACAACGTCTACAATATGGTCACGGTCATCGCCGCGCTGCGGCAGCTCGGCTTCTCGCATGAGACAATCGCCCGCCGTATCGCCTCGGTGCGCGTACCGTCGAGTCGCCTCTCGACGGAGCATATCGGCGGCGTGAGCATCATCATGCAGATGTCCAAGGACAAGAACGCGCTCGCCTGCTCGCGGAACTTCGACTATATCCGCTCCAAGCCGGGGCGCAAGGAGCTGCTCGTGATGATGAACTGCATGGGCGTGGCGAAGAGCTGGTCGGAAAATCCGAGCTGGATGTACGACACGGACTTTGAGTTTTTGAACAACGACGACGTGGTCTGCCTCGTCTGCGCCGGGCCGAGGGCGTATGACTACCGGCTGCGGCTGCTGCTGGCGGGTATCCCGGAGGAGAAAATACGGCTGGCGGAGGACGAATTTGCCGCGCCGGAGCTGCTGCCGCTTGAAAAGGGCGACGACGTGTATATCCTCTACGGCGTGGACGGAATGCCGCTGGCACAGCGCGTTCGGGCGCGGTTGGAGGCAATGCTGCGGAAAAGGGAGGGCGCGCAATGAAAGCGGAAATTCTGTTCCCGGAGGTGTGCAACCTCTACGGCGACCTGCAAAACATCTACTACCTGAAGCGCTGCTGCACGGAGCTTGAGATCATCGAGACGGACCTGCGCACGAAGCCGCGGTTTTTGGACGACGATGTCGCCCTCGTCTACATGGGCAGCACCACGGAGCAGGGGCTGCGCCTCGCCGCCGATGCCCTGCGTCCCTACGCCGCCGATATCGCCGCCAAGGTCGATGGTGGGCAGCTTCTGCTGCTGACGGGCAACGCGCAGGACATCTTCACCGAGACGATGGAGAGCGACAGCGCGGAGACGATCCCCGGCCTCTCGATCCTGCCCGGCCACGCGGCGTACACCATGCTCCGGCGGCACAACAGCTTCTTTGTCGGGCAGTTTGAGGGGATGGACGTTGTGGGCTTTAAGAGCCTGTTCGGCTTTATCCGCGACTGCGGCGACGCGCCCGGTCTTTTCGACACGGAACGCGGCATCGGGCGAAATCCGCAGGAGATGCGCGAGGGCTTCCGCCGCGGCGGCCTGATGGCCACCTCCCTCATCGGGCCGCTGCTGATACTGAACCCGCCGCTGTGCAAGTGGCTGCTGCGCCGACTCGGCGCAGGCTCGGACGCGCTGGCGTTCGAGGACGCCGCCGTGGCCAGCTACGAAAAACGCCTCGCCGAGTTCCGCGATCCCGCCCGGTCGTGGCAGTACTCGTGAGATAAGCGCGTAATAAAGGAAAAAAGCCCCGGAAGGGGCTTTTTTCCGTAGGCGCGGAGGGCGGAGAGCGTCGGCCGTCCCTGCCGCTGCGTGGGAATGACAGGCTTTTTGCTTATACTTCCCTGCTTTGCATTTGTTCACAAAAGGTTCACAGAAAAAGTCAAGAAAAGTCAAATTCCCCTATTGACAAAATGGGTGTTCGGGTGTATCATACGGTCAAAGGTCAAAGAAAGGCAAAGTCAAAAAAGGAGGCGAGTGCCCCGTGGGTATATCCGATATTATCGCCGGGTTCATCCGGCAGGAGTTAGACAACGCCGGAGGTGCGCTGGAATTGCAGCGCAGTGATCTGGCACAGCGCTTCAACTGCGTTCCCAGTCAGATCAACTACGTGATGTCCACCCGCTTCTCCCCCGAGCATGGCTACATCGTGGAGTCGCGCCGGGGCGGCGGCGGCTACATCCGCATTACGCGGGTGCAGGTGGATCGCCAGACGCTGCTGATGCACGTCATCAACGCCATCGGCGACACGCTGGACAGTCAAAGCGCACACGCGATGGCGCAGAACCTCGTCAACAGCGAGGCGGTGAGTCGTGAGCTGGGACAGGCGCTGCTGTCCGCCACCGCGCCGCGTGCGCTGCACGCCGCGCCGCCGGAGTGCCGAGACGCGCTGCGCGCGTCGATTTTCAAGCAAATTCTCATCCATTCGGTTTGATTTATTCTAAAGGAGGCTACGATGATGAAATGTGATCGCTGCGGTAAGAACGAAGCTACGTTCTACTATAAGAGCAATATCAATGGGCGCGTGACGGAGACACATCTGTGTCAGGAGTGCGCGCAGAAGGCCGGGTACACCGAGCCTATGTCCCGCCGCATGAGCGGCTGGTTCGATGACGACTGGTTCTCCCGCCCGTTCGGGATGTTTGAGCCGCTGTTCGGCGGCTTAGCCAGCCGGATGCTGACGGAGTTCCCTCAGCCCGTCAACGTGTTGGAGCAGGCACAGGCGCAAACCGCCGACGAAAAGGCGGACGACAGCCTGCTGCCCAAGGAGGAGGCCGCCAATCTGGCACTGGAGCGCAAGCGCAACGCGCTGCGTACCCAGCTCCACAACGCGGTCGAGGAGGAGCGGTTTGAGGACGCCGCAAAGCTCCGCGACGAGCTGAAGGCCCTCAGCGCGTAACGCGCACCACCAACATTGAAAACGAAAGGAAGTGTCCTTTATGTCTGAAAACAAATTCACACCCCGCGCAGAGGAAGCGCTGCGCTTGAGTCAAGAGGCCGCCGAGGAATTGGGTCACGGCTACGTAGGCTCCGAACACCTGCTGCTAGGCCTCATCCGCGAGGAGGAGGGCATTGCCCACCGCGTGCTGTCCGAGTTCGGCGTCACCGATGAGATGGTCTGCTCCGTGCTGCAGCGCAGCGTCGGCCACGGCGTCTCCGGCACCGCGCCCAGTCAGGGCCTGACGCCCCGCGCCAAGAGCGTGGTGGAGCTGGCCGTGTCCGAGGCAGCCCGCATGGGCAGCGGCTACATCGGCACGGAGCATCTGCTGATGGGTCTGCTCCGCGAGGGCGGCAACATGGGTCTGCGCATTCTGCGCACGCTCGGCGTTGACCCGAACAAGATGTACAGTGCCGTGCTGAAGAAGCTCAACGACACATCCGCCAAGGCCGTACCCAGCGGCAGCGCCGCCCGCGAGAGCGACAAGAAGGGCGGCAAGACGCTCGCGGAGTTCACCCGCGATTTGACCGAGGCCGCCCGCTCCGGAAAGCTCGACCCGGTCATCGGGCGTGAAAAGGAAATTCAGCGCGTCATCCAAATTCTCTCCCGCCGCACGAAGAACAACCCCGTGCTGATCGGCGAACCCGGCGTCGGCAAGACGGCCATCGCCGAGGGGCTGGCCGAGCGTATCGCCTCGGGTGATGTGCCGGAGGAGCTGCTGGATAAGCGCGTGCTGTCGCTCGATTTGAGCGGCATGGTCGCCGGGACGAAGTACCGCGGCGAGTTTGAGGAGCGTATCAAGAACGCGCTGGACGAGGTGAAGAAGGACGGCAATGTCATCCTCTTCATCGATGAGCTGCACACCATCGTGGGCGCAGGCTCTGCCGAGGGCGCGGTGGACGCGGCCAACATCATCAAGCCCGCCCTTGGGCGCGGCGAGATCCGTGTCATCGGCGCGACGACCCTGAACGAGTACCGCAAGTACATCGAAAAGGACGCCGCGCTGGAGCGCCGCTTCCAGCCCGTCACCGTGGGTGAGCCGACCCCGGAGGCCACGCTGGAAATTCTGAAGGGACTGCGCGACAAGTACGAGGCGCACCACAAGCTGACCATCACCGACGAGGCGCTGGAGGCCGCCGTGCAGCTGTCCAAGCGTTACATCGGCGACCGCTTCCTGCCCGATAAGGCCATTGATTTGATGGACGAGGCCGCCTCGCAGGTGCGCTTGAGCGCGGAAAGCGCCTCACCTGACCTCAAGGCGCTGGAGGAGAAAATCTCCACGCTGCACCGCGAGAAGGCGGAGGCCATTGCCGCGCAGGACTTTGAAAAGGCCGCGCAGCTGCGCGATATTGAGAAGAACTATCAGGAGCAGGTGGACATCGAGCGCGACAACTGGCGCAAGAAGATGGCGCAGAACCGCGGCAGCGTCAGCGCAGACGATGTGGCCAAGGTCGTGGCCGGCTGGACGGGTATCCCCGTCACGCGGCTGACCGAGGACGAGAGTATGCGATTGCTGAAGCTCGAAGAGAAGCTCCACCAGCGTGTCGTGGGTCAGGACGATGCCGTGGCCGCCGTGGCCAAGGCCATCCGCCGCAGCCGTGTGGGTCTGAAGGACCCCAAGCGGCCTATCGGCTCGTTCCTCTTCCTCGGCCCTACCGGCGTGGGCAAGACGGAGCTTTGCAAGACGCTGGCCGAGGCCATGTTCGGCGACGAGAACGCGATGGTGCGTATCGATATGTCCGAGTACATGGAAAAGCACACCGTCTCCCGCCTCATCGGCTCGCCTCCCGGCTATGTCGGTCACGAGGAGGGCGGTCAGCTCACCGAAAAGGTGCGCAGAAAGCCGTACTCCGTGGTGCTGTTCGATGAGATCGAGAAGGCACACGAGGACGTGTGGAACATCCTGCTGCAAATCCTTGAGGACGGCATTGTCACCGACTCGCAGGGTCGCCGCGTGGACTTCAAGAACACCGTCATCGTCATGACCTCCAACGTCGGTGCGAAGAACATCACCTCCGCTGACGCGAAGCTGGGCTTCGACGGCAAGGAGAAGGACGAGAAGGAGAGTGAGGAGGTGCGCTTCACCCGCATCCGCGAGGCCGTCATGGCCGACCTGAAGCGGACGTTCCGCCCGGAGTTTCTCAACCGTATCGACGAGATCATCGTCTTCCATCAGCTCACGCAGGACAACATCGTGCATATCGCGCAGCGTATGCTCGACGTGACCGCCCGCCGCATGAGCGAGCAGGGCATCACGCTTGAGGCGGACGAGGACGCCGTGGCCGAGCTGGCGCGTGACGGCTTCGATCCCCAGTACGGCGCACGTCCCCTGCGCCGCGCCATCCAGAGTCAGGTGGAGGACGCCGTGGCCGAGCAGATGCTGGAGGGCAACCTCAAGTCCGGCGACACCGCCCACGTCCGGCTCAAGGGCGGCAAGGTCGTCATCGAAAAATAATCCGTGTCATCGGAAAAAAACGTACAATAGCACCACGGCCTCCGGCAGTGCCGGAGGCCGTGGTGCGTTTTTTTTTACTTACACCCGCGCGAGCTTTTCGTTGCATTTCTGCAGGAAGCGGGCATTGTCGATGACGGCGCGCTTATGCGTTCCCTCGCCGATCAAGCCCTCGGCGTCGGAGGCCGTGACCTTGAACGTGATCATCTTGCCGTTGGCGGAGACGTCCGTCACCTCGGCGGTGGCCGTGACCTTCATGCCCACCGGGGTCGGGGCGACGTGGCTCGAGGCGATCTCCACGCCCACCGTTCCCTTGCCCTCGGGCAGCTCGCCCTGCACGCAGTTCATGGCGGCGCACTCCATCAGCCCCAGCATATAGGGCGTGCCGAACACCTCTAAGCCGCCGGAGCCGACGGCCTTGGCGGTCATATCGGGGGTGACGGTCTTTTCCGCCGTACAGGTCATGCCGATCTCAATCATATTTGCTCCTCCAAGTTTGAATGTATTTTTTCTTCGCACATAGGCTTGCGGGCATTAAACTCCGAGCTGCGTCCACAATTTATCATAGAATTTCAATGTCTCGCGGGGCAGGTTGACATACAGCTCACACCGTGCGCGCACCTCGTCGGGGATGGCCATGATCTCATAGAGTTCCTCGTCCAGCGGCTCGCCGTAGGTCTCCTCGTAGTAGGCGGGGTACTCGGCCAGTGCCTCCGCGTTCGGCGAGGCGTACCAGATGTAGTCCATGTTGGCCAAGTTCGCATCGGTGGAGGCGATAAAGTTGATCCACTCCTCCGCCTCGGACATATGCTGGCTGGACTTGAGGACGCACATCGCGTCCACGAACCAGTTGCTGCCCTCCTCGGGGATGACAAACGCCAAGTCCTCGTTGTTTTCCAGCATGGTCAGGTAGTCCCCGGCGTAGTACATGGCGATGGCCGCGTTGCCGCCCTCCATCTTGCCGAAGATCTCATCCATGACGAAGGCCTGATAGACGCCGCTGTCCTTGGCGGTCTTGAGCAGCTCGAACGCCTCGGTGAGCTGGGCTTCGTCGGTGGTGTTGATGTCGTAGCCGAGGCAGCAGAGGGCGGCCATGAGCGCATCGCGGGAGTTGTTGATCATCAGCACCTGCCCGGCGTACTGCGTGTCGAACATGGCGCTCCAGCTGGTGATCGGCTCGGAGACCATCGTCGTGTTGTAGATAATGCCCACGCTGCCCCAGGTATAGGGAACGGTGTACCTGTTCTCCGGGTCGAAGCTCAGGTGGGTGAACTGCGGGTCGATCTTCCGGAAGTTCGGGATGTTGTCGTAGTTCAGCTCTGCCAGCATATCCTCCTCGATGAGCCGGGCGATCATATAGTCCGAGGGGACGATGACGTCAAAGTCCGCGCCGCCCATCTTGATGAGGGAGTAGAGCGCCTCGTTGCTCTCGGCGGTCTGATAGTTGACGCGAATACCCGTCTGTTCCTCGAACTCCGTGATGAGCGACTCGTCGATATACTCGCCCCACGAGCAGACGTTCACCACCCGCTCGCTGCGGGCGGCCGCGCCGGTGGCGATGAGTGCTGCCGCCAGTGCCGCCGCCGCGGCGGTCGCGCCGACCTTGCGCCACAGCCCCGGATGCTTCTTCGGGGCGGGCGCGGGGACGCTCGGCTCTCGGTGCGCGGTGCGATGGTGCCGGGTGTGGTTCTCGCGCAGGTTGATGATGGCCAGCAGCACAATGACCGTGACGAACAGCAGCGTGGACACGGCGTTGATCTCCGGGCTGACGCGCTTTTTCGTCATGCCGTAGATGGTCATGGCCAGCGTGGAGGCGGACGTTCCCGCCGTAAAGTAACTGATGATGAAGTCATCGATGGACATCGTGAACGCCGTCAGCGCGCCGGAGACGATCCCGGGCTTGATCTCCGGGATGACGACCCGCCAAAACGCCTGCATCCATGTGCAGCCGAGATCCTGCGCCGCGTCGATAAGATTTCTGTCCATCTGCCGCAGCTTCGGCCCGACGGAGAGGATGACATAGGGGATATTAAAGCAGATGTGCGCCAGCAGCAGTGTCCCAAAGCCCAGCGTCAGCCGTTCCGGCAGCGTCACGAGCGACTGCCAGCCGTTGACCCATACGGCGAAGCTGTGCCAGCCGTTGAAGAACACCACGAAGAGTAGGCACAGGCTCACGCCCGTGACGATGTCGGCGTTCATCATGGGGATATTGTTCACGGCCAAGAGCGTCTCGCGCGGCTTTCTGCGCATGGCGTAAAAGCCGATGGCGGCGAACGTCCCGGCCACGGTGGCCACCACGGTGGCCAGCAGGGACACGAGCAGCGTCGTGTAGACGCTGTGCATGATGAGGCGGTTTTGCAGCAGCTCGGCGTACCAGTGGAGGGAGAAGCCCTTCCAGACACTGGAGCTGTTGCCCGCGTTGAAGGAAAAGACGATGAGGATGAGGATGGGTGCGTAGAGGAAAAGTCCCACCAGCAGCATCAAAATGCGGTTGCCGACGGAGTTGCTCTTTTGCTGTCTCATAGCATCACCGCCTGTTCTTCGCCCTCGCCGAAGCGGTTCATCAGCAGCATACACGCCACGACCACGAGCATCATCACCAGCGAGATGGCCGCGCCGAGCTGCGGGTCATACGCACCGCCGAGGAACTGACGCTCGATGAGGTCGCCCAGCAGCAGCTCCGTGCCGCCGCCGAGCATACGGCTGATGGCGAACGTGGACACGGAGGGGACGAACACCATCGTGATACCCGACAGCACACCGGGCAGGCTCAAGGGCAGAATGACCTTGCGGAAGACCGTCACCGTGTTCGCGCCGAGGTCGCGGGCGGCCTCGATGAGCGAATGGTCGAGCTTGATGATGACGGAGTAGATGGGCAGCAGCATGAACGGCAGGTAGTTGTAGACCATGCCCAGCACGACCGCGCCCTGCGTGTCGATCATCGTGAAGTATTCCAGCTCGCTCCCGGTCAGGCGATTGTAGAGCGCGAGAATGCCGAGCTGGCGGAGCAGCTGGTTCAAAAGGCCGTTGTTCTCGAGGATGGTCATCCACGAGTACGTCCGCAGCAGGAAGTTCATCCACATCGGCAGCATGATCAGCACCATCGCCGTGCGGCGGAAGCGGGTACCCTCGCGGCTGAGCAGATACGCCACCGGGTAGCCCACGAGAAGGCAGATGGCCGTGGCGATGAGCGCCAGCTTGAACGAGCGGCCGAAGACGGCGGCATAGCCGCCCATTTGAACGAAATTATCGAGCGTGAACGCACCGTCCGAATTGGAAAAGGCGTAGATGACCATGATGATAATGGGCGCAACCACGAAAATGGCCATCCACACCACATACGGCACGGCGAAGCGGGAGAGCTTATTCTTCATCCTCGCTCTCCTCCTCTTCCGGCGCTGCGCCGGCATCCGCCAATTCCTCGTACTCCTCGGAATAGGAGGAGTAGTCGCCGAACAGCCCGGAGTATGCACTCTTTTTCATGATGTGGAAGCCGTCAGGATCGATCTTCACGCCGATACGCGCCCCGACCGGGGAGTGGTCGGTCGTCTGAATGAGCCACTTGAAGCCCCGGAAATCCACAATAATATCGTACTGCATTCCCTTGAACGTGACGTTCGTGACCGTTCCCACGAGCTGGCCCTGCGCCACGGGGACGATGTCGATGTCCTCTGGGCGGATGACCACATCCACCGGCTCGTTTTCGGCAAACCCGCCGTCCACGCAGGGGAATTCCCTGCCGTACATTTTTACGACCCTGTCGCGCACCATCACGCCGTTGAGGATGTTGCTCTCGCCGATGAAGTCCGCCACGAAGGCGTTCTTCGGCTCGTTGTAGATGTCCTCCGGCGTGCCGATCTGCTGAATGCGCCCCTTGTCCATCACCACCACGGTGTCGGACATGGTCAGCGCCTCCTCTTGGTCGTGTGTGACATATATAAACGTGATGCCCATCTGCTGCTGAATGCGCTTGAGTTCATTCTGCATATCCTTTCGCAAGCGCAGATCCAGCGCACCCAGCGGCTCGTCCAGCAGCAGCACCTTCGGGCGGTTGACCAGTGCGCGGGCGATGGCCACGCGCTGCTGCTGCCCGCCGGAGAGCTGGTCGATGCGTCGTCGGTCAAAGCCCTTGAGGCTGACGACCTCCAGCATCTCGCCGACACGCTGCTCAATCTCGCTCTCCGGTACCTTGGCAATACGCAGGCCGAAGGCGATGTTTTCAAACACGTCCAAATGCGGGAACAGCGCATATTTCTGGAACACCGTGTTGATCTGCCGTTTGTGGGGCGGAACGTCATTGATTCTCACACCGTCGAACGTGACGTCACCCGACGTGGGCGTGGTGAACCCACCGATGATGCGCAGCGTCGTTGTCTTGCCGCAGCCGCTGGGGCCGAGCAGTGTGAGGAATTCGGAATCGTTGATGTAAAGATTGATGTTATCGAGAACCAGCTCGTCGTCAAACGCCATGCAGAGATCCCGCAGGCGAATCAACTCTTTGGACATTTATCCTCCTCCATTCATTGTGAAATATCGCCCAAGCTGCAGGAAAAGCGGCGCATCTGTCCCAGCGCCGCTTCTCCAATGAAATTAGGCAGCTACACTATATAAAAATGCGCCGCAAAAGTCAATGCATTTCACGCTTTTTTGCAAAATTTTTTGGTCGAGACACCGCCGCGCCGGTCAGCGTTCGTCCGGCGGCCTGCCCTCCCCTGCCCCGCGTCACGGCACAAGCGCAGGAAGAAGCCTCTTTCGAGGCTTCTTCCTGCGGTTTGTTTTCGTTTTTTCCTTATTCGAGCGTCGGCAGGGCGGAGACGACGGCGGCGCAGCGCGGGCAGAGGTCGGGGTGCTTGGGGTCGCTGCCGACGGTGGGCAGCACCTTCCAGCAGCGGCCGCACTTGCAGCCGTTGGCGGGGCGAACGGTCACGGACTGCGCCGCGCCGACGTCCACGCGCACCTGAGAGACGATGAAGAGGTCGGCCAGCGCGGCAGCGTCCAGCTCGGCGAGGAAGGCGTCCTCGGCGGTGACGGTCAGATCGACCTCGGCCTCCAAGCTCTTGCCGATGGTCTTGTCGGCGCGGGCCTGCTCCAAGGCGCCGTTGACCACGCCGCGCAGTGCGGCGATACGCGCCCATTTGGTCATCTCGCCTTCGCTGAGAGCGTAGCCGCCGTAGGGCAGCACCATTTCGTTGAAGAGGACGTTGCGCGCGTCGTCCATCGTGCGGTGCGGCATGGCCAGCCAGATCTCGTCGCAGGTGAAAGCGAGGATCGGCGCAAACATACGGGTCATCGCGTCCAAAATCATCCACATGGCGGTCTGTGCGCTGCGGCGGGAGAGGCTGTCCGCGCCGTCGCAGTAGAGGCGATCCTTGATGATGTCGAAGTAGAAGGAGCTGAGATCGACGACGCAGAAGTCGTTGATCATGTGGGAGACGACGTGGAACTCGTACTCGTCGTAGGCGGCGAACGCCTTTTCGATGAGGCTGTTCAGGCGCGTCATCGCCCACTTATCCAGCGGGAGCATCTCGTCGGGCTGCACGGGCTTGTTCGGGTCGAAGTCCACCAAATTGTCAAGGCAGAACTTGCAGGTGTTGCGGAACTTCAGGTAGTTCTGCGAGAGCTGCTTGAAGATTTCATCAGAGCAGCGCACGTCCACGTGGTAATCGCTGCTGCCTGCCCACAGGCGCAGGAGGTCCGCGCCGTACTTGCTGAAGATCTCGGCGGGATCCATGCCGTTGCCGAGCGACTTGTGCATGGCCTTGCCCTCGCCGTCCACCGTCCAGCCGTGGGTGACGCACTCCTTGAACGGTGCACCGCGGCCGAGTGCGCCGACGGCGACGAGCAGGGAGGACTGGAACCAGCCGCGGTACTGGTCAAGCCCCTCGATATACATGGTGGCGGGCCAGAAGTGCTGGTCGCGCTCCATGGCGGCGAAGTGGGTCGAGCCGGAGTCGAACCAGCCGTCGAGCGTGTCCGTCTCCTTGTCGAAGCCGCCGCTCTTGCCGCAGTGCGGGCAGACGAAGCCCCCGGGCAGGATGTCCATGGCGTCCTTCTCGAACCAGGCGTTAGAGCCCTCCTTCTCAAACAGGCCGGCCACGGCCTCGATGCTCTCGTCATTGCACACCGGCTTGCCGCACTCCTTGCAGTAGAACACGGGGATGGGCAGACCCCAGCGGCGCTGGCGGCTGATGCACCAGTCGGTGCGCTCCAAAATCATGGAGCGCATACGGTCCTTGCCCCACGAGGGTACCCAGCGCACGTCCTCACAGGCGGCGATGGCCTCGTCCTTAAACGAGTCCACGGAGCAGAACCACTGCGGCGTGGCGCGGAAGATGATGGGCTGCTTGCAGCGCCAGCAGTGCGGGTAGCTGTGGACGATGTTCTCGCTGGCAAAGAGCGTGCCGTTGTCCTTCATGTCCTGCAAAATGACGGGGTTGGACTCGTCGGTGGTCATGCCCTCGTACTTGCCGGCGTAGGCGGTGTGCTTGCCCTGATCGTCCACGGGGACGACCATGTCCATGCCGTAGCGCTTGCACGTCACATAGTCGTCCGCGCCGAAGCCGGGCGCGGTGTGGACGCAGCCCGTGCCGGAGTCCATCGTCACGTAGTCGGCCAGCACGAGGCGGCTCGTCTTGGGCAGGAACGGATGCATGGCCAGCATATTCTCGAAGAAGCTGCCGGGGTGCGTCTCCACGATCTCGTAGCTGTCAAAGCCACCGAGCTTCATGACCTTCTCGGTCAGCGCCTCGGCCATGACATACATCTCGCCGTTGGGCGCTTTCACGACGGCGTAGCGCTCGTCCGGGTGGAGGGCGATGGCGAGGTTGCCGGGCAGCGTCCAAACGGTCGTCGTCCAGATGACGAAGTAGAGCTTGGACTTGTCAAGATGACCGAGCTTGCCCTGATCGTCGTGCATGGGGAACTTGACGTACACCGTGGTGCAGGGATCGTCCTTGTACTCGATCTCCGCCTCGGCCAAGGCCGTCTCGTCGTGCGGGCACCAGTAGACAGGCTTGAGGCCCTTGTAGATGTGGCCTTTTTTATACATTTGGCCGAAGACGCGCACCTCCTGCGCCTCAAAGCCCGGGTCCATCGTCTTGTAGGGATGCTCCCAGTCGCCCACGACGCCCATGCGCTTGAAGCCGTCGCGCTGCACGTCGATATAGTGGTCGGCGAACTCGTGGCAGGCGGTGCGGAAATCCGCCACGGACATAGCCTTGTGGTTGAGCTTGTTCTGCTTGATGATGGCGCTCTCGATGGGCATGCCGTGGTTGTCCCAGCCGGGGATATAGGGGGTGTAGTAGCCGCGCATGGCGTACATACGGGTGATGAAGTCCTTGATGGACTTGTTCAGGGCGTGACCCATGTGCAGCGCACCGTTGGAGAACGGAGGGCCGTCGTGGAGGGAGAAGAGGGGCTTGCCCTCGTTCTTTTTCAGCAGCTCATTGTAAAGGTCGATCTCCTCCCAGTGCTTGAGCATCTCCGGCTCGCGCGTGGGCAGACCCGCCCGCATGGGAAAGCCGCTCTTGGGCATATTCAGTGTCTTTTTGTACTCCATATTGCTTCTCCTTTTATCTGAATGATTTTGCAAACAAAAAAACGCCTTCGTCTCTCTCAAGAGACAAAGGCGTGAACTGACCTCTGCGGTACCACTCTCGTTGCCGCGAATGCGGCCACTTACTCCCGCCGATTTGCGGGTACGGGCAGGTAACGGCCCGCTGCCGTCCGCACCTACGGCCAAAGGCCATCAGGCGGCTGCTCCGGAGTGATACCCGTGCCGAACGATCCGTCCGCCTTGCACCAAACGGCGGCTCTCTTGGCGTGACCTGACGGCGGGGTGCGTCTCCCTCATCGCATTTTGCTTTTTCACGAGGACAAAGCCCTCGAATGAGGGAAGTCTATCACAAACCGACGCGCTTGTCAAGCCCGACGAAAAAGAGCGCGGCGGCTGGGAATTTGATAGGATTAGGCATTAGCAAAAATGAACATCGGCATTAGGAATTCGTTCTTTACTTATGGCAGAAACGTGGTATACTGTCACCTGTTGCGCGAAATGCCGCGCAGAAACAAAAAATGATAGGGGATATGAACATGAGCAGAACCTTAGGTACGGTCGTTCGTGGCGTGCGTGCGCCGATTTTCCGCGAGGGCGACGACATCGTCAAGACCGCGGTCAGCACCGTTTTGAGCGCCTTGCAGGACAACGCCATCACCGCGCGTGACGGCGACGTGGTGGCCGTCACGGAGTCCGTGGTGGCGCGCTGTCAGGGCAACTACGCCACCTGTGAGCAGATCGCCGCCGACGTCAAGGCCAAGACCGGCGGGCAGACCGTGGGTGTCACATTCCCCATTTTGAGCCGCAACCGCTTCTCGCTGCTGCTGCGCGGTATCGCGCTGGGCGTAAAGAAGGTGGTGCTGGTGCTGAGCTACCCCTCCGATGAGGTGGGCAACCACCTCGTCTCCCTCGACCAACTGGACGAGGCGGGCATCGACCCGTGGCACGACGTGCTGAACCTTGCGCAGTTCCGCGCCGCGTTCGGCTCGGTCATCCACCCGTTCACAGGCGTGGACTATGTGGACTACTACAAGTCCATCATCGAGGACGCCGGAGCGGAGGCGGAGATCGTCTTTGCCAACCGCGTGCAGGCGGTGCTGGACTACACCGACACCGTCATCTGCTGCGACATCCACACCCGCCAGCGCAGCAAGCGGCTGCTGACCGCCGCGGGCGCAAAGGTGGTGCTGGGACTGGACGATTTGCTGACCGCCTCCGTGGACGGCAGCGGCTACAACCCGCAGTACGGCCTGCTGGGCAGCAACAAGGCCGATGACGACCGCGTGAAGCTCTTCCCGCGCGAGGCCAAGGCCGTGGCGGAGGCTATCGGTCAGGCGATGTGCGCGGCCACGGGCAAGCGCATCGAGGCGATGGTCTACGGCGACGGCGCGTTCAAGGACCCCGCCGGGAAGATCTGGGAGCTGGCCGACCCCGTGGTCGCACCGGGCTACACCGCCGGGCTGGTCGGCACGCCCAACGAGCTGAAGCTGAAGTATTTGGCGGACAAGGACTTCGCCGACCTGAGCGGCGAGGCGCTGCAAAAGGCCATCTCCGAGAAGATCAAGGCCAAGGACGCCAAGCAGTCCCTCGTGGGCAACATGGTCTCCGAGGGGACGACGCCGCGCCACCTGACCGACCTCATCGGCTCGCTGTGCGACCTGACCAGCGGCAGCGGCGACAAGGGTACCCCCATCGTTTATATTCAGGGCTACTTCGACAATTATACGAATGAGTAAGCGGCGGAGAGCGTAGAGACGGAACGCATTGCCATGAACAAGGAACACCATCCGATAGGGCGGTGTTCCTTGTTTGTTGTTCATTGCAGCAAGCCCTCGGCAAACGCCCGTAGGGCGGCCTGCCCTCCCCCACGCCGCCGTTGAATGGGTATCCCATCAGTGAAGGTTTGTGGGGGACAATGCCTCCTGCAAACCGTGTATCGTTCTCTCTTTTATGCGCCGCTCTTGTCAAATTGCACAGGGTGGGGCAGCCGAGCGAGGCTCGTGTATGAATATTCACTAAATATGCAGCAACGTGGATAAATATTCAAATTTACCCTTGACATTCCGCATAAAGCGTGCTAAAGTATGCAACATCAACGAGAGAGACACCGCTCCCGAGAACAAAAAAGCTCCTGCGGGAGCGCGAACACTGAAAGGATGTACGACCATGAAAAAGTTTATTTCTCTGCTTTTGGCACTGCTGATGGCACTGTCCCTCGTCGCCTGCGGCGCGAAGGACACCACCGCGACCGACACCACCGATGACACCGCTGCTTCGACCCCGGCCAACGCACTGGAGAAGATCAAGGCCGACGGCGTGCTGAGCGTGGCACTCAGCCCCGATTTCTCCCCGATGGAGTTTGTGGACTCCTCCAAGACGGGTCAGGATCAGTACGTCGGCTTTGACGTGACGCTGGCCAAGTACATTGCCGAGAGCCTCGGCGTAGAGCTTCAGATCGAGGCCATGGGCTTCGACGCGAGCCAGACCGCTGTGTATACCGGCAACGTCCCCATGAGCATCTCCGGCTACTCTTGGACCGAGGAGAGAGCTGAGAACTACGAGATCAGCGATTACTACTACGCCGGCGAGAACGAGACGGAGCAGGTCATTCTCATCAAGGCCGAGGACGCCGACAAGTACACCAAGGCTGAGGATTTCTCCGGTGTGGATGTGGGCGCGCAGAACGCCTCCCTGCAAATGAACCTCCTGACCGAGCAGCTTCCTGACGCGAACGCCGTGGCCATCGGCGACATCACCGTGGGCGTGATGGAGCTCAAGAGCGGCAACATCGAGGCCATGGCCGTGGCCAAGGGCAACGCGGACATGATCATCGGCGCGAACCCCGAGCTGGCCATCTGTGACTGGGAGTTCGAGGTGGACGAGAAGTACGAGGCCAACGTCATCCTCATCACCAAGGGTGAGACGGAGCTGCTGGAGGCCGTGAACGCGGCACTGGCGACCGCCAAGGCGGACGGTCTGTACGCCACATGGTACGCGGACGCGGTGGCGCTGGGCGAGAGCGAGAACGCCTCCGAGCTGACCCTCGACTAAAAAACACGAACCTGTGAGCGGCGGGTACGAGGTCGTACCCGCCGCTCACCGAAATAAGGAGACGCCATGAAATTCATCGACTTTGAAAAGCTGGCCGCGCTGTTTTTGAAATACTGGGACAAGTTCATCATCGACGGCGTGGAGTACACGCTGGCCTTGGCGGCCATCACCGTGGCGTTCGGCACGGTGTTCGCCTCGCTGCTGGCACTGATGAAAATGTCCAAGATCGCACCGCTGCGGTGGATCTCCACCATCTACATCGAGATCATCCGCGGCACGCCTATGCTCTTGCAGCTCTACTTCTTCTACTTCGGTCTGCCCATGCTCATCCCGGCACTGACGAAGCAGAAATTTCTCTGTATCGCCATCGCCCTCGTGTGCAACAGTGCGGCCTACGTCTCCGAGGTCATCCGCTCGGGCATTCAGTCCGTTGACCCCGGGCAGAAGGAGGCGGCGCTGAGCCTCGGCTTCAGCGACAGTCAGGCCATGTGGTTCGTGGTCGTGCCGCAGGCGGTGAAGACCATTCTTCCCGCGCTGGGCAACGAGTTCATCATGATCATCAAGGACACGTCCCTCGGCTCTACGTTCTTCATCGGCGATCTGATGACGCAGTACCTCGTGGTCAAGGGCGCGACGTACCTGCCCATCGAGCCGCTGGTGATCGTGGGCGTGATCTACTTCGTCATGACGTTTGTACTCAGCAAGGTATTCGGACACTTTGAAAAGAAGCTCAAGCGCGCCGACCGGCATTCGGACTGCGGGCGCAAGCGCAAGCAGCAGGAGGCGGTGATCTGATGGCAGGAAAGCTCATAGAGGTCAAGAACCTGAAAAAATATTACAACGGCGGCGATGTCAAGGCGCTCGACGGCGTCACGGTGGACATCTGCAGGGGCGATGTGATGGCGGTCATCGGCCCGTCCGGCGGCGGCAAGAGTACGTTTCTGCGCAGTCTGAACCTGCTGGAAACGCCGACCTCCGGCTCGATCATCTTCGACGGCGTGGACATCACGGGCAAAAAGGTCGATCTGCCGCTGCACCGTCAGAAGATGGGCATGGTATTCCAGCACTTCAACCTCTTCCCGAACAAGACGGTGCTGGACAACCTGACGATGGCACCCATCCGCATCAAGAAGATGGCCAAGGCGGAGGCGGAGGAAAAGGCCATGTCGCTGCTCAAGCGTGTCGGCCTCGACGGCCGCGCCAACGACTGGCCCGCGCAGCTCTCCGGCGGGCAGAAGCAGCGTGTGGCCATCGTCCGTGCGCTGGCGATGGAGCCTGAGGTCATGCTCTTTGACGAGCCGACGTCCGCCCTCGACCCCGAGATGGTGGGCGAGGTGCTGGAGGTCATGAAGGAGCTGGCGCACTCCGGCATGACGATGGTCGTCGTCACGCACGAGATGAATTTCGCCAAGGAGGTCGGCAGCCGCGTTCTCTTTATGGACGCCGGGAAAATCGCCGAGGAGGGGACGCCGGAGCAGATCTTCGACCATCCCCAGAGCGCAAGATTGCAGGATTTCTTGAAGAAGGTGCTGTGAGATGAACGAAGCAAAGCAGGCGGCACTGGCCGCCATTGATGAAAAAAAGGACCTCGTGGCCGAGGTCGCGGACGCGATTTGGGACTACGCGGAGCTTTCCATGCAGGAGGTCAAGTCCGCCGCGCTCTTCGTCAAGACGCTCAAGGCGGAGGGTTTCACGGTCGAGGAGGGGATCTGCCGCATCCCCACCGCCTTTTCCGCCAGCTACGGCAGCGGCAAGCCCGTCATCGGCATTTTGGCCGAGTACGACGCGCTCTCCGGTTTAAGTCAGGCTGCGGGCAGCACGGCATACCATGAGCTGACACCCGGCGGCAACGGCCACGGCTGCGGCCACAACCTGCTCGGCGCGGGCGCGATGGCCGCCGCCCTCGGCGTGAAGCACTACTTGGAGCAGACGCACTGCCCCGGCACGGTCATTCTCTACGGCTGCCCCGGCGAGGAGGGCGTGGCGTCCAAGGCGTACATGGCGCGCGAGGGGCTGTGGCGCGGCCTCGACGCGGCACTGACGTGGCACGCGGGCGACTGCAACGAGGTCGCCACCGGGTCGAGCAACGCCTGCATTCAGATGCTCTACACGTTTCACGGCGTGGCCGCCCATGCGGCGGGCGACCCGGAGAAAGGGCGCAGTGCGCTCGACGCGGTGGAGCTGATGAACGTCGGCGTGCAGTTCCTGCGGGAGCATATGCCCTCCGACGCGCGTATCCACTACTCCATTTTGGACGCCGGAGGTGCAAGCCCCAACGTGGTGCAGCGGCAATCAAGCGTCCTCTACATGGTGCGTTCCAATCTCGTCAAGGACTGTATCGCCCTGCACAAGCGGGTGGACAAGATCGCCGAGGGCGCGGCGCTCATGACCGAGACGAGCATCGAGCGCCGCTTCGTGGACGGGCTTTCCGACACCGTCTGCAATCACGCGCTGGAAAAGCTGCTCTATGACAACTTCGCCGCGCTGGGTGTCCCCGAATGCACGGCGCAGGAGCACGAGTTCATGGAGGCGCTTTCTAAAACCTACACCGACAGCGATAAGCCGAGCGGCGTGGGCGCGGAGAACGACCCGGACTTTGCCGAGAGGGTCAAGGCCATGCAGACGAGCCACTACAACGACTTCCTCATGCCGCTCTATCAGGGCAAGGCGTTCTCCCCCGGCTCGACCGATGTGGGCGACGTGAGCTACCAGTGCCCCACCGCGCAGATCCACCTCGCGGCGTGGCCAAACCACGTCCCCGGCCATAGCTGGCAGGTGGTGTCGTGCAACAAGACGCCGCTGGCGCATAAGGTCACGGTTCACGCGGGCAAGGTGCTGTGCGCCGCCGCCATTGATTTGCTGACCCAGCCGGAGACGCTGGCGCAGGCCAAGGCGGAGTTTGAAAAACGCACCGCCGGAGGGTACACCTGCCCCATCCCGCCCGACGCCGTCGCCGCACCGCTGGATTGACGGGCGTCGAAAAAATACAGAGAAACCCCGCCCCGTGTTGGCTGCACCAACACGGGGCGGTTATTTTGCACAGGCAGCTTCTTCACTCATAGGGGGCGTCCTCGACGCTCCGCACACACCGCGCCGCCGATGAACGGTTGTATGGTGCGATGAAAAAAACGGCGGGAGGGGCAGAGCCCCTCCCCTACGGCGGTTCACCGATCGTTCAGCGTATTATAGCCGATCGTTCGTCGTTTTATATCTTAATAATCAGCGTGTTAAAGCCCTGATAGCGGCGGTAGGAGAACTCGCGGGCGCGTTTTTTGATGACCAGCACGCCCATGCTGTCCATGTCGAAGTCGCCGTCGGCACTGGCCTTTTTCGTGTGCATTCCGAAGGGGTCAAACTCGGTGGCGTCGTCGCGCAGGTGCAGCTCCAAGAGGCCGTCCTCCGTCATGATGGCGGTGAGCTGGATGTAGCCGTCGGTGCGGCCGTGGAAGCCGTGCTGCAAAACGGCCATGCCGATTTCCTCGATGGTCATGGTGGCCAGCATCTGCTGCTTTGCGTCCGCTCCCCATTGCTCACAGAAGCGCTCCAATTCGCGGCTCACGTCCACGACGTCCTCCGCGCTGCTGGGGATGAGCCGCTGGAAAATGCGCGCCTCCGCGACCTCCGCCTTTTTGTACCGCCCGCCGAGGCCGACGAGCAGAAAGACGGCCAGCGAGCCGGCCTCCGTCAGCAAAAAGAGCAGCCAAAAATACGTCAGGCCGAAGCGGGAGCAGAGATACGTCAGCGGCAGGAGCAGCACTGCGCCGCGCAGCGTCTCAAGGAGGAAGGAGGGCTTCTCGTTCTCGCAGGACTGATAGCAGCTGCACAGCAGGATGTTGACGCCCGCGAAGAGTGCCGCCACGCCGTAGAGCCGCAGCGCGAAGACGGTCAGCGCCTCCGAGGCCGACCCGGCCACGCCGAAGAGCAGGCATATCCCCTGCGGCCACAGCTCTACGAGCAGGATGAGCGCGCCTCCGGCGCACAGGCCGCTGAGGAAGCCGAGACGAACGACGTTTTTCTTCCCCTGCTTGTTATGCTCGCCCTGATACGTGGAGAGGATGGGCTGCATGGCACGTCCCGTCCCCTCGAAGAGATAGAGCAGGAGGTAGGAGGTGTTCTGAATAACGTCGAACACCGCCACCGCCGTCTCGCCGCCGAGGCGCAGCAGGAGGTTGTTGCACAGGAGAAAGAAGATCATCTGATAGAGGTACTGCACCGAGGTGGCCAGCCCCGAGCGCAGCGCGAGCGCGGCCTCCCGGAGTCTTCCGCGCTGTACCGGAGCGAAGCGCAGGGTGTGCGTCTTCCCGAAGAAGCCGGGGAGGTAGATGGCGATGGTGATGACCTGCCCCAGCGCGGTCGAGAGTGCCGCGCCGCGCGTTCCCATGTTCAGCACCAGCACGAGCAGAAGGTTCAGTGCAATGTCGCACAGGTTGCCGACGACCGAGCCGACCCCGGCGCGGCGCTGGCTGCCGTCGTTGCGCAGGTAGTAGTTGAAAAGGTTGGAGAGGTAGAAAAGCGGCGTGGCCGCCACGAGGATCTGCAGATAGTCCCGTGTCGCGGTGTAGAGTGCGCCG
The DNA here is from genome assembly GCA_963631875.1 of Firmicutes bacterium CAG:341. GTDB lineage: Bacteria > Bacillota > Clostridia > Oscillospirales > Oscillospiraceae > Vescimonas. The sequence continues at coordinate 21,682 of CAVGSO010000017.1, forward strand.
TCCTCCGGCCTCGTTCCCAGCAATGCCAGCAGCGGCTGCATGAAGACACTGCCCAGCACCGCCGTGGAGACGCTGAGCAGCAGTCCGAGGGCAATCACGCCGTTGAAGCTCTCGGCGGCCTCCTTCGCGCAGCCCTGCCCCAAGAGGCGGGAATAGCGCACTGAGCCGCCCAGCCCAAGGCCGTGCGCCACCATGCAGTTGATCATGTAGACCGGGAGGATGAGGCTGATGGCGGCGAGGCCGACTGTGCCGAGCCGCTGCCCGACGACGACCGCGTCCGCCATATCGCTCAGCGCCCAGCCGAGGGACGAGAGCATGGCGGGAATCCACAGCTGGCGGAACATCCGCCCCGTGAAGCGGTCACGCCCCGAGAGATTCTCTCGTTTGCTTGCGCCGAAGATGCTCACGCTTATTCGATGGTCAGAATGTCCACAAAGCCGGTCACGTCAAATACGTCCATGACCGCCTCGTTCACGTGCTGCACGACCATTTTGCCCTGACGGTTCATCACCTTCTGCGCCGCCAACAGCACGCGCAGCCCGGCGGAGGAGATGTACTCCACCCCGGCAAAGTCCAAATACAGCTCCGTGATGCCGGACACCGCCGTGCGCAGCTCCGCCTCGAGCTGCGGGGCGGTCGTGGTGTCGATTCGTCCCGTGACGGTCAGCGTCAGTGCCGTTCCATTCGTTGTTTTCGTGATTTCCATGACTGTACTCCTTGTTTTTGATAGATATAATACATGGGTGAATTGTATCCGCTTTTTCCGCGAGGTGCAGGCGTGGGCGCGGCGTTACCCGGCCATGATCTCGAATTTCAGCACGCCCTCCGCCGCCGAAGCCCGCGCCATCAGCTCCTCCAGTTCCTGCGACATATCGACCGTCTCCACGGAGATGGTCACACCCGCGCAGCCGTTGGTGGGGATGGTCTGGTTGATGGTCAGAATGTTCGCACCGGAATTGGCGAAGATGGAGAGGTAGTTGGACAGCACGCCGGGAATGTCCTTGAGGAGCGCGTAGAACGTGATGATACGCCCCGCGTGCATATTCTGAAACGGCTGCACCGCGTCCTTGTACTTATAAAAGGCGCTGCGGCTGATGCCGACCTGCTTGGCGGCCTCGCCCACCGTGCCGGCCTCGCCCACCTGAAGCATTCGCTTGGCCTCCGCCACCCGCAAAAACACCTCGGGCAGTGCCTCCGCCGTAACTAAGTAATATTTCTGTCGTTCCATAGCCGCCTCCCGTGTTCGCCCCTTGCGAACAAGTGTATATGTATATGATACCACGTCCGCGCCGCCGTTGCAAGTGGAAGTTGCTTGCGCGTTATCGTTTCTGCGCCCTGTCTGCACAGATGAGCCGCCGCAGCGCCTCCACGCCGACCTCGACGGCGGCGGTGGTGTCCTCGCTCATGTCCTGATCCAGCCCGGCCTTCTCGCGCTCCTGGTTCCACACCACGTGGAAGCAGCTCCCGCAGCGGCAGCGCAGCGCGTTCGCCACGACGAAGAGCGCGGCGGACTCCATCTCGCTGGCCTTGACGCCCAGCCGTTTCCACGCCTCCCACTTGTTCAGCAGCTCATACGACACGGGCATTCGCGCCGGGTCGTGCTGCCCGTAAAAGGCGTCCTTGCACTGCACGACGCCGACCTGCGTCCGCTTGCCCAGCGCATGGGCGGCCTGCACCAAGGCGGTCGTCACCTCGAAATCAGCCACGGCGGGATACTCGATGGGCGCATACTCGCGGCTCGTATGCTCGAAGCGGATCGCCCCGGTCGCCACCACGACGTCACCGCTGCGAACGTCCAAGTCGATCCCGCCGCACGTCCCCACGCGGATGAACGTGTCCGCGCCGATGTTGTGCAGCTCCTCCATCGCAATGGAGGCCGACGGCCCGCCGATGCCCGTCGAGCAGACGGAAACCTTTTCTCCCAGCAGCGTCCCGGTGTAGACGGTGTACTCGCGGTTGCGGGAAACGAAGCGGCTGTCGTCAAAGAGCGCGGCAATCTTCTCGCACCGCCCGGGGTCGCCCGGCAGGAGGACATACCGCCCCACATCCCCCTCCGTGCAGTGAAGATGATACTGCTTGTCCAGCTTTTGCATGGTCTGTCTCCTCCTTTTCGTTCTGACGGGGTGAAGCTTCTTTCCTTGATTATAGCGCAGACGGGGAAAAAAAGCAACGACGAAACCACTGCCGTCGGGGCGGGGAAATTAGCGCTTGTGAAAAGGCGGAAAAAATGCTATACTGACCGCGTGACGTTGTTTACCGAGGAATGACTTCTGTCATTTCCTATGGAATTCTATGCCAAAGGAGGCTTTTTCTCATGCGCGATTATATCATCATGACCGACAGCTGCTGTGACCTGACGGATGCCATGGCCAAGGAGCTGGAGCTGACCGTCATCCCCCTGACCGTCCACATCGACGGGGAGGACTACCCCAACCTGCTCGATGGCAGTGCCATCAGCTTTGAGGATTTCTATGGCCGCATCCGCGCCGGAAAGATGGCCACCACCTCCGCCGCCAACGTCGGCCAGTTTCAGGAGGCCATGCGTCCCATTTTGGCCGAGGGGAAGGACATCGTCTGCATCAACTTCTCCAGCGCACTGTCCACCACGTACCAGAGCGCGTCGATCGCCGCCGAGGATATGCGTCAGGAGTTCCCCGACGCGAAGATTTACGTCGTGGACTCCCTCTCCGCCTCGCTCGGGCAGGGGCTGCTGCTCTACCTCACGGTGCAGAAAAAGCGCGAGGGTCTTTCCGCCGAGGACTTAGTGCAGTGGGTCGAGGACAACAAGCTGCACATCGACCACTGGTTCACCGTGGATGACCTGAACTACCTGAAAATGGGCGGCCGCGTCAGTGCCACCACCGCCCTCTTGGGGACGATGCTCTCCATCAAGCCCGTCATGCACACCTCGGATGAGGGCAAGCTCATCCCGATGGGCAAGGCGCGCGGCCGCAAGGCCAGCCTGCAGGCCCTCATCGACAAGGTCGCGGAGCTGGGCATTGAGCCGAGCAAGCAGGTCATGTTCATCTGCCAAGCCGACTGCGAGGCGGAGGCGCGCGCCGTGGCCGCGGAGCTAAAGTCACGCTACGGTGTCAAGGAGGTCTACATCAACTACATCGGCCCGGTTATCGGCAGTCACACCGGCCCGAACACGATGGGGCTCTTCTTCTACGGCACGAAACGCTGAGGCTTCGTCATGGATTGGCTGGAATTAAAGATTGACACCTCCCACGCCGGACTGGACGCGGTCTGTGAGATGCTGGAAGCGCAGGGCATTACGGGGCTGATGATTGACGACGAAGCGGATTTCAAGGATTTCTTGGAACATAACCGCCAGTATTGGGACTACGTGGACGAGGCGCTGCTGGCGGAAAAGCGGGGCGTCAGCCGCGTGACGTGCTACGTCGAGCGCAACGAGGACGCCCCGGCCACCGTGGCCGCCGTGCGTATCGCCATGTCCGCGCTGAAAAAGGCACACCCCGACTACGCGCCCATGCTGCTGACGCTCGACAACGTCGCCGACGCGGACTGGGAGAACAACTGGAAGCAGTTCTATAAGCCGATGGAGATCGGCCATCGTCTGCTCGTCATCCCGGAGTGGGAGCAGGCCGCCGACCCGGAGCGCATTCCCCTGCGCCTCAACCCCGGCCTCACGTTCGGCACGGGCAGCCACGCCACCACGCGCCTGTGCTTACAGGCGTTGGATACCCACATCCACGGCGGCGAACGGGTGCTGGATCTTGGCTGCGGCAGCGGGATTTTGTCCATCGCCGCGCTGCGGCTCGGCGCGGCCTACGCCTTCGCCTGCGACATCGACGAGAAGTGCGTGGACGTGGCGTATGAAAACGCCGCGCTCAACGGCATTACGAAAGAAAGTTACACCGTCCGCTGGGGTGACGTGCTGCACGACGCGCAGCTTCGCGCCGAGATGGGCGGCGGCTACGACCTCGTGGTCGCCAACATCGTGGCCGACGTGATCATCGGCCTCTCCGGCAGCGTCCGCGATTTCTTAAAGCCCGGCGGGTACTTCCTCTGCTCCGGCATCATCGACGACCGCGCGGAGGAGGTGCTGCAGCGCCTCAAGGCGGACAGCTGGGACGTCCTCGAGCAGCGCAGCAGCGAGGGCTGGTTCAGCTACCTCGCCCGCTGAACGCTTTGAAAACAGCAAACGCAAAAAGTCCCATAGGGGGACTTTTTGCTGCGCCGAAATTAAACCTTGCCTTCCCTACCGGGTTGGTGGTATACTGCTCTCAATAGTTACACAGGAGGGGTATTTATGATCTCCACAAAGGGGCGGTATTCCGTTCGCATACTCTTAGACTTGGCGCAGCACCGCAACGGGCAGTATATCCCCATCCGGGACGTCGTCGAGCGCCAGTCGCTCCCCGCGAAGTATATCGAGCGGCTCATGCCGACACTCCGGGCGGCGGGACTGGTCGAGAGCGCTCATGGCCTCGGCGGCGGCTACCGCCTCACCCGTGCGCCGGAGGACTGCACACTCTGGGACATCCTCTCGGCAGTGGAGGGCGACCTCGCACCCGTCTCCTGCCTCCAAAGCGGCGCACCCATCTGCCCGCGCATGGGCGAATGCCGCACGCTTCCCGTTTGGAAGGGCTACTACGACCTGACACGCGCGTATTTCGCCGGAATCACGCTTGCCGACCTGATGGACGCCCCGCAGGGCGGGGACTACGTGATTTGAACCGCGGCGGCCGTTTTTTGAAAATCTCCGTGTTGTCGCAAAAAAAGCTTGACATTTCCCCGTGTTCGTACTATAATTCCACTTGTTCGATGCGCGAGTGGTGGAATTGGCAGACTCGCTAGATTCAGGTTCTAGTGTGCATTACGCACGTGCGGGTTCAAGTCCCGCCTCGCGCACCATGATAAAAACCCTTGAAAACACTACGTTTTCAAGGGTTTTGTTATGTCCGAAAATAGCTGTTTTCCCCTAAGTTTTCCCCTTACAGATTTTTTTACGCCTTTTTTGCCGCCTGAATGCCCTCTATAAAACCGTCCATTCGGCGGGCGCTTTCCTGCTTCATTTTCTCTGTGACATGAGCATAAGTGTCCAGCGTAAACGCCGCTGTGTGATGACCTAAATTCTCCTGCACGGTCTTTATATCGTCACCGGAACGGAGTGCTGCAACGGCGTAACTGTGTCTAAGATCGTGAAAGCGGGCGGATGGAACGCCAGCAGCCGCAGCGAGTTTCTTGAAGCGCAGATAGACCGTCTGAGCGCAAAGATTTTTCCCGAACGCATTTGTAAAAACGAGATTGAGGGGATTGCTCCATGCGGGGCCAGCTTTTAAGCGAAGCTCATTTTGTGCTTTCCTCTGATTGGTCAAAATCTGCATGACATAGCTTGCAGGTACAATGACGCGGGTTTTCCCGTTTTTGGTCGGAACAAGGGCATACTCGCCGCCAGTGCTGCGAACTTTCTGAAGCTGCTGCTTTATGGTGATAGTGCCGTCCTTGAAGTCAACACAATCCCAAGTCAGCCCCAGCACCTCCCCCTCGCGCATTCCCGTGAAGAGCGTTGTGATATAAACAGCCTCGTCCTCGCAGCCTTTGATCGCATTGAGGAACGAAATCATTTCCTCGTCTGCGAGGGGCTTTATTTCCGTTTTCTGAATTTTGGGGAGATCGGGCTTGTCGGCGGGATTGTGCCGGATGTAGCCAAGAGAAACAGCTTTTTCAAGAGCCTTGTGCAGAGTGCCGTGAACATTCTTCTTTGATTTTGCGGACAACGGTTTGCAGGTGCGCTTATTGGTCAGATTGTTATAGAGCCGCTGCACGTCAACAGCGGTCAGCTCAGAGAGCCGCAGCGCACCGATAGCGGGCTTGATATGCTGCTTGATATTCGCCTTGTAGCTTTCGACCGTGCGGGGCTTTACGCTGTTCAGGTACTCCGCCGCCCATGTGTCGAGCCATTGCCCGACGGTCATTTTCGACGGCTCGAAATAGTCTCCGGTATTGACGGCGGCAGCGGCGGCTTGCAGCTTCTCGCGCACCTCTTTTTGTGTCTTGCCTGAGAAGCTGCGGCGGACCTGCTTGCCCGTACCGGGATCGCGCCCGACGGTGACACGCGCCTCCCAGAAGGTATATTCTTTCCCATTCCGCATAACGGTCTTCTTGCGGATGTTGCCCGCTCCTTGTGCAGCGCGGGTGTTTTTCTTTCTCGGCATTGCATTTTCCTCCTATATCATGTTAAGATATAGGGGCAGTAGGCCGTGCAAGTTTACTGCCCCTTATAACCGTCCTCGGTGTTGGTAGCGCCGGGGGCGG
>CAVGSO010000018.1:0-26499 GCA_963631875.1 Firmicutes bacterium CAG:341
GGGCCGACGTTCTTCTGCACGCCCGCGTAGATCATGCCGTAATCGGACACGTTGCAGGGCTTGCTGAGGAACATCGAGGACTGGTCGGACACGAGAATGTGACCCTTCGTGTTGGGCAGCTTGTTCCACGTCACGCCGTGGATCGTCTCGTTCTCGCAGATGTAGACGTAGTCGGCATCCTCGGGGATGTCGAGGTCGGAGCAGTCGGGAATGTAGCTGAAATTCTTATCCTTGGAGGAGGCGGCCACGATGACCTCACCGTACTTCTTGGCCTCGGCAATGGCCTTCTTGGACCATGCGCCCGTCTCGATGTAGACGGCCTTGCCGTTCTTCATCAAATTCCAAGGAATGGCGGCGAATTGCAGCGTCGCGCCGCCCTGAATGAACAGTACCTTGTAATTGTCGGGGATGTTCATCAGCTCACGCAGGTCGGCCTCGGCCTCGTCCACGATCTGCTGAAACACCTTGGAGCGGTGGCTCATCTCCATGACGCACATACCGCTGCCGCGATAGTTCATCATCTCGTCCCGGATCTCCTCCAGCACAGGCTCGGGCATCATGGCAGGGCCGGCGGAGAAGTTAAAAGTACGACCGTATTTCATTTGGTTTTCCTCCTGTTGTGTGTAGTTATGTTTTTGTCCCTAAGTCGCGCTCGGTCACGCTTTGCGCATACTATGATATAGTATACGGCATTCCCACGGCATAATCAACAGCAAAAATAAAAAAAGTCAGACAAACTCAAAAATTTTTAGATAAGTGCCGGCAAAAGCCCCGCCGCAGGCGGGGCTTTTGCCGTAAAAAGAGAGAAGATGGGAAAAATGGAAGCAATTTTTATTCTTACAGTACGCTGCACCAGAGTACCAAAAAAGCAGAGACCCATACCGGGAACAGCATCCCGGTCACACGGACGATGGGGAAAATGTTCCCCGTCAGCATACACACGAGGGTGAATGCGATCATCAGCGTGACAATGATTGCAGCGACCAAATAGCCGGAGGCTTGATTTTCTTTTTTCATGAGGAACAACTCCTTTCTTTATCTTGGCCTCATCATAGCACAAAAGAATATGCTTGTAAAATGGATTATTTCATGCTAATATATAGATAAATACTATATTTAAGGAGACGTTTCCATGACAGATCAGGACATCGAAACCTTCTTCGCCATTCTCGACAGCGGCACAATGACGGCGGCGGCGGACGCGCTGTTCATCACCCAGCCCTCCCTCTCCGCCCGATTGCGCTCGCTGGAAAACGAGGTCGGCGCGCCCCTCTTTCAGCGCGGCAAGGGGCAGCGGCATATCACCCTCACCGACGCGGGGCAGCATTTCCTGCCGCTGGCGCGGCGATGGCAGCACCTGCTGTCGGAGACGCAGACCTTCGCCGCCGCCGAGAAGCGCGAGTTTCTGCACGTCATCGCCGCCTACACCGCCAACCAGTACATCCTCCCGCCCGTCTATCAGACGTTTTTGGAGCGCGAGCTGCCCGTGTCGCTGTGGGTGGAGTCCATGCGCACCTACGAGGCCGTCTCCACCGTGGCACGCGGCGACGCGGACATGGCCATCGTGGACGGCGGGCTGCACTACGACCTGCAAATCGAGATACAGCCCATTTTTCGTGAGGAGTTTTTCCTCGTCGTGCCGAAGGACATCGGCCTCACCGAGCCGGTAGACGCCACCGAGCTGCAAGCGCAGGACGAGATCCTTATCTACGGTCAGCCGGAGATCTCCCAGTGGCATGACTACTGGTTCGGCGTCAACGCCCGCCCGCTGCTCTACACCGACACGCCCCAGCTCGCCGAGACGCTGCCCTCCTGCGGCAAGCGGTGGTGCATCATCCCCGCCGGAGCGGCGGAGCTGTGTCTGCGCCAATTCACCAATGTCGCCGTACTGCGCCTCACCAGCCCGCCCGCACCGCGCACGTTCTACCTCGTCACGCCCCGCGGCCGCGACCTGACCCCCTCCGCGCAGACCCTCCTCGCCGACCTCCGCCAACGCATCTCTGTCGTGGATGGTATCACGCTGCTGTGAAGTCAATCGTTTGTAGGGCGGCCTGCCCTCACCCACGCTGCCATTGAATGGGCACGCCATCGGTAAACGTTCATAGGGGAACCTCTCCGCCCGGTCATTATCTCCGCCGAAAAACGCAAACAAAATCCCCCTCCGGCTGTGCCGGAGGGGGATTCTTACGTTCGTATCACATTACTCCGCGGGATAGACGGAGACCTGCTTGCGATCCTTGCCAAAACGCTCGAAACGGACAACGCCGTCGGCCTTGGCGAAGAGGGTGTCATCCGTACCCTTGCCCACGTTCGTGCCGGGGTGGATGTGCGTACCGCGCTGGCGCACCAAAATGTTGCCCGCGAGGACAAACTGCCCGTCGGCGCGCTTCGGCCCAAGACGCTTGGACTCGGAATCACGGCCGTTCTTCGTCGAACCCATACCTTTTTTATGAGCGAAGAACTGCAAAGAAATGTTCAGCATTTTCAAGTACCATCCTTTCTGTAAGATGATCGAGGGGAAGAAGGCTCACGCCTCCATAACTTCGATGTTGTCAGGGTATTCGTCGTGGAGCTGCGTCAGATACACCATCAGCCCCGCCAGCAAATTCTGACAGGTACTCTCGGCGGTCTGCTCCAGCCCGCCGGGCAGCCGCAGCGAAATGGCCGCGTTCTGCTCGTTCACCTTCACGGCGGCGCACAGCCCCATCACGTCATTGACGGTGGCCTCCACCAGCCGCACTGCGCTCGTTACGGCGGCGCAGACAATGTCCTCGCCCGCCTCCGCGTAGCCGCTGTGTCCTCTGGCGTCAAACCCGACGATGCGCGTCTCCTCCGTGATGAATGTAACGGTGGTCATTTTCCCGTGCCTCAGAACGTGATCTTGCCGATCTCGACCTTGGTGTAGGGCTGACGATGACCCTGCCGTTTGCGATAGCCCTTCTTGGGCGTATACTTGAAGATACGGATCTTCTTGCCCTTGCCGTTCTTGACGACGGTCGCGTCCACCTTCGCGCCCTCCACCACGGGAGTGCCGAACTTGGTGTTCTCACCGTCCACGATGGCGAGGACCTGATCGAAAACCACGGCGTCGCCTGCGTTCACGTCCAGCTTTTCGATGAAAAGGGTGTCACCCTCGCTGACGTTGTACTGCTTGCCTCCGGTCACGATGATAGCCTGCATAAGTTGTTGCACCTGCCTTTCCTTTATTACGGACTCGCTGTCGGGGGCGTCCGGCGCAGCCGGAGCTTGCTGACCCATTCAAAGCGGCTCATAAATTATATCAGCCTCCCCCCTGCTTGTCAACCGCTTTTTGCACGTTTTCCGCACATTTTTGCGCCCTCAGCGTGATTGCAAATACCGCTGAAAGACCTTGCTCCGTCCCAGCACGTGCAGCAGCAGCGACCCGAGGCCGTAGCACGCCGCCGCCTCGCCCAGTCCCACCGACAAGGCGTTGAGCGCGTAGGTCGGCCAAAACGCGGCGGATGTCCCCGCCTGCTCGTAGGCCAGCACCAGCCCCACCAGCACCGTGTTCGTCACGACCGGCGGCAGCGGCGCGAGCGCAGGGCTTTTGCACCGCGCCGTCAGCAGCGCAGCCAGCAGCGTCGCGGCACTGCCGACCACGATGTCCAGCACCCCGTAGGGGCTGAGCAGGTTCGTGATGAGGCAGCCTATGCCCAAGCCCCACGCCGTCTCCGGCAGGAAAAACGGCAGCACGCACAGTGCCTCGGAAAATCGGCACTGAACCGTACCATACGTAATGCCGAACACCGAGCCGAAATAGCTGAGCGCAGCATACGCCGCGCCCGTCAGGGCGGCGGCAGTGAGTTTTTTTGTCGTCAAATTCACGAGGCACCGTCCTCCGCAGTCAAAGTGTACCATCCCTCCGCATAGCTGAACCCCGCAGCGACCATGGCGTTGTCGAGAACATCGTCGTTCTCCGCCGCCTCGCCGCTTCCATCCGTCAGCGCAACCTGCACGGCGTTCTCGGTGCGGGCGATCACGTCCAGCCCGTACCCCTGGTAGTCAAGCACCTCCTCGGCTGCGGCGATTGCGCGGTCAAGCGCACTCGCCGTCTCGCTGTCCTGCCTGTCGTTCATTATATCAGAACTATCCGCCGAGCCGTCCGTACTCCCCGGCATGGCCGAGGCTGAAAACCCCGCCTCCGGCGCAGAGGCGTTGTCTGACACCCCCTGCCCGCGCAGCACCATCGGCAGCGCCGCGCCCGCGATGGCGAGACACGCCGCCGCAGCAGCCAACCATCTGAAGCGGTACTTCTTCCCCGGAGCAGCCTTCTCCTGCGGCGTCTCCGCCACGCGGGACATGATGCGCTCACTCAAATCGTCGGGAGGCAGCGCGTCACATTCCAACACCTCCCGCAGCATTTCATCAAACTGATCGTCAAAGGGCTTCCCTGTCATGGCTGCTCCCCCCTTTCTCCTGCCTGTATGACGGCTTCGCCGCCGAAAAAGTTCCCGTCCAGCGCCTCACGCAGCCGCGCCTTTGCGCGGCTGATCCGCGACTTGACCGTTCCCTCGCTGATACCCAGCGCGGCGGCGATCTCGCCGTAGTCCAGCTCCTGCATATACCGCAGCAGCAAAATCTCCCGATGCTCCGGCGAGAGCGCACCCAGCGCACGCCGCACCGCCTCGCGCGTATCGCGCTGCTCGGCCTTCTCCTGCGGTGAGGGCGCACCGTCCGCGACCTCCAACTCGTCCACGTCCTCGCTCCCTCGGTGCTTTTTCTCGCGCCGCAGGTAGTCCACGGCGGCGTTGCTCACGAGCCGATAGAGCCACGTCGAAAACTGACACTCCCCGCGAAAGCTCGGCAAGCCGCGCCACGCGGCCAAAAACGCCTCCTGCGTCACGTCCTCCGCCGCGTCCACGCCGCACATTCGCACGGCCAGCCGATACGCCGCCGTCTGATGCGCCTCCACGAGCGCGCGGAACGCTTCCGTATCACCCCGTGCGGCGCGGCGCAGCAGTTCCTTTTCCTCTCTCATCGCAAGTCCCTCTTTACGCCCTCCGACACGCGGTACAGCTCCTCCAGCGTGGTCAGTCGGACGATCTGCTCCTTATAGTAATTGGCGTGGCTCACGCCCTTCAAGTACCAGCATAACTGCTTTCGCGCCTCCAGCAGCGCGATATGCTCCCCCTTGTCGGCCACGGCGATCTCGATCTGATGCACGGCGGTGTCCCACCGAACGCTCAGCGGCGGCAGGGGCGGGATCGCCTCGCCCGCCAGCGCGGATCGCGCCTGCGCGAAGAGCCACGGATTTCCGAAGCACCCTCGCCCGATCATCGCCATGTCCGCCCCGGTAAACTCTAAAATTCGTACCGCGTCCTCCGGCGAAAATACGTCGCCGTTGGCGATGACCGGGATGGCGACGGCCTGCTTCACCTGCCGGATCGTCGTCCAATCCGCCGCCCCGGCGTACATCTGCGCCCTCGTGCGTCCGTGTACCGTGATCGCGCTCACGCCCGCCTCTTCCAGCATTTTCGCCAGCGCCACGGCGTTGATGCTTCCCTTGTCCCAGCCACGGCGCATCTTCACCGTCACGGGGACGGGGCTGGCCTTCACGACCGCCTCGGCGAGCCGCGCGGCCTTCTCCGGGTCCTTCATCAGCGCCGAGCCGTCGCCATTGGCGACGACCTTTCCCACCGGGCAGCCCATGTTGATGTCGATCACATCCGCGCCGGAGACCTCAGCGGCGATGACCGCCGCCTCCGCCATACACGCAATATCGCTCCCGAAGATTTGCGCGGCGGCGGGACGCTCGTTCTCCGCCAGCTTCAAAAGCCCGCGGCTTTTTTTGTCCTGATAGCACAGTGCCTTCGCGCTGACAAGCTCGGTGCAGCTCATATCCGCGCCCAGCTCCCGGCATATCTGCCGAAACGCCAAGTCGGTCACGCCGGCCATCGGCGCAAGATACAGCTTTCCCGGAACCTCCACCGTTCCTATCCGCATCGCCCGCTCCCTTTCTCTCCGTCTCTTTTTTTACCGAAGGCTTTTGTTGTTCTTCTTCAGCACCACGTTTTCCTCGCCCAGCCACTCGCGGCACTCCTGCAAAAATGCCGGGTGCGCCAGACAATGCCCGCCCCACAGCTTTCCCGTGTCAACGATACGCATCTTGAGCGGCGTCTCCCCCTCAAACATCGTCGCCACGAGCTGAATATGCCGAAACGCCGGGCTGTCCACGCTGGGAACGCGCAGGTATAGGATCTCGTCCTTCCCCGCGACCGAGCCGCGCTTCACAGTGGGGATCTTCCCCCGCTCCGCGTCCTCCAGCGGGTACATCTCGTCGCACATGAGCTGCGGCGGCTTCTCGTCGCGCAGCGAGATTCGCCCGCGCACCAGCACCGCCAGTCCCGGCAGCATATAGCTCCCGGCGCGGTCGATGAGCCGCTGGAAGCACATCAGCTCCATCGAGGCCGTCTCGTCCTCCAGCATCACATACGCCATCATCGTGTTGCTCTTTGTCGTGCGCGTCCGACTGGAGGCGACGATGCCCGCGAGCGTCACCGCCTGTCCGTCGGAAAAGCGGGTCGCGCCCTCGCCCTCATCCAGATCCTTCATGACCTCCCCGATCGTCACCGCGCCCAGCCGCTTCGCCGCGGCGCGGTAGTCCTCCATCGGATGTCCGGAGAGGTACAGACCCGTTGTCTCGCGCTCCATACGCATTCGCTCCGTGGCGGTGTACTCCGGCACGTCGGGCAGCTCTACCTGATGCGCACTCTGCGCCGCACCGCCGCCCATGCCGAAGAAATCAAGCTGTCCCTCCACATTCCGCCGCCGCGCCGTACCGATCGCGTCCAGCACCTTTTCATAGACCGCCATGAGCTGGGAACGCCGTGCGCCGAGGCTGTCAAACGCGCCGCTGCGGATGAGGTTCTCCACCGACCGCTTGGTCATGTCGGTACACTCGTACATCCGCTCGCAGAAATCCTGAAACGACGTGAACGCGCCGCCCTGCTCCCGCTCGCGCACCATCGACTGAATGAACCCGCGCCCAATGCCCTTGATGGCCACAAGACCGAAGCGTATCCCCTCCGGCTCTACGGTGAAGCCGTCGCTCGAGCGGTTCACGTCCGGCGGCAGCAGCGCAATGCCGCACTCGCGGCACTCGGCGATATACCCCGCCACCTTGTCGGAGTTGTCCAGCACGCTGGAGAGCAGTGCCGCCATATATTCGCGCGTATAGTGGCACTTGAAATACGCCGTCTGATAGGCCACCACCGCGTAGCTCACGGCGTGCGCCTTGTTGAAGGCGTAGTTGGCAAAGTCGTTGATCTCGTCGTAAATGCTCTGCGCCGTGGCCTCGTCAATCCCGTTGGCGATACACCCGGCAATGCCGCGCTCCGCGTCGCCATAGACGAACGCCTTGCGCTCCTTTTCAATCTCCTTGGCCTTTTTCTTGCTGATGGCGCGGCGCACCATGTCCGCCTGCCCCAAGGAAAAGCCGCCCAAGTCCTGAAAAATGCGGATGACCTGCTCCTGATAGACAATGCAGCCGTAGGTCACGGACAGAATGGGGATAAGCTTCGGGTGCTTGTACGTCACGAGCTTCGGGTCGTGCTTGCAGGCGATAAAGCGCGGAATCGAGTCCATCGGGCCGGGGCGGTAGAGTGCGATCACAGCGGTGATGTCCTCGATGCTCTGCGGCTTCAAGCCCATGCAGACCCCGGTCATCCCATTGGACTCTATCTGGAAAATGCCCGCCGTCTGACCGCGCGAGATCATGTCATACGTCTCCGCGTCGTCGTCGGGGATTTTACTCAGGTCAAAGTCCGGCTCGCTCCGACGCACGAGCTTCATCGCGTCGTCCAGCACCGTCAGGTTGCGCAGCCCCAAGAAGTCCATTTTCAGCAGTCCCAGCTCCTCCAGCGTCGTCATGACGTACTGGCAGACCACCGCGTCATCATTCCGCGCCAGCGGAACATATTCATAGACCGGCCGCTTCGTGATGACCACGCCCGCCGCATGGGTCGAGGCGTGGCGCGGCATTCCCTCCAGCGCCATCGCCGTGTCGATGAGCTTCTTCACGCGCGGGTCGTTGTTATAGACCTCTGCCAAGCGCTTGCTCATCTTCAGCGCGCCCTTGAGCGTGAGGTGCATGATGCCCGGCCCCATCGGGACGAGCTTGGCCACCTGATCCACCTCGGCATACGGCATGTTCAGCACACGTCCCACATCGCGGATGGCGGCGCGCGCCGCCATCGTGCCGAACGTCACGATCTGCGCCACATGGTCGTTGCCGTACTTGCGCCGAACGTACTCCACCACCTCGCCGCGGCGCGTGTCGCCGAAATCCATATCAATATCGGGCATGGACACGCGCTCCGGATTGAGGAAGCGTTCAAAGTAGAGGTCGTACTTCATCGGGTCGATGTCGGTGATGTGCAGGCAGTAGGACACCATTGACCCGGCCGCGCTGCCGCGCCCCGGCCCTACGGGAATGCCCGCGCTCTTGGCGTAGCGCACGAAGTCGGAAACGATGAGAAAATAGTCCGTAAAGCCCATCGTTTCGATCATATTCAGTTCATAGTCGAGCTGCTTTCTGTACTCCGGCTTCGTCTCGCCGTACCGCTCGGCAAAGCCCTGCTCACACAGCTCGCGCAGATAGGTCGGCGAATCGTACCCCTCCGGCAGCTTGAACTCCGGCAGGTGGTACTTGCCGAATGTAAACTCCAACCGGCAGCGGTCGGCAATGCGCTGCGTGTTCTCCACCGCGTCGGGATAGGCGGCAAAGAGCGCCTCCATCTCCTCCGTCGAGCGGAGGTAGAAATTGCGCGGCTCGTAGCGCATACGATCCTCGTCGTCCACCGTCTTCCCCGTCTGAATGCACAGCAGTACGTCGTGGCTCTCCGCGTCCTCGCGGCGCAGGTAGTGCGCGTCGTTCGTACAGACGAGCGGAATCCCCGTCTCGTTGTGCAGCCGCAGGAGACTGCGGTTCACCTCGGTCTGTTCGGCGATCCCGTGATCCTGCAGTTCGAGGTAGAAATCCTCCGCCCCGAAAATCTCGCGCATCGTCAGCGCGTACTCCTTCGCCCCGGCGTAGTCGCCGTTCAAGATCCGGCGCGGAATCTCCCCGGCCAGACAGGCGGACAGGGCGATCAGCCCCTCGGAATGCTCACGCAGGAGGTCAAGGTCGATACGCGGACGGATGTAAAAGCCCTCGATATAGGCTTGGCTCACCATGTACGAAAGGTTGCGATATCCCGTCTCATTCTTGCATAACAGCACCAAATGGCGCGATTCCGTGTCAAATTCGTGCTGTTTATCAAATCGGGTGCGCCGCGCCACGTAGACCTCGCAGCCGATGATGGGGTGGATGCCCTCTTTTTTGCAGGCGCGGTAAAAGTCCACCGCACCGTACATCACGCCGTGGTCGGTGATGGCGCAGGCGTTCTGCCCCATCGACTTCACCAGCGCGGGCAGGTGGCGGATACGGCACGCGCCGTCAAGCAGGCTGTATTCCGTGTGGACATGGAGGTGGACAAAGGACATACGCTCACCCTCTCTTTCTCTAAGCTTACGCTGTATCGTTAACAGGAAAATGCCGCCGCCGTGCGGTCAAAGCTCCTCCGCCTCTTTCAGCAGCTTCCTCATGCGGTGGTTCATGCAGGATTTTGTGACGGGCGGGTCGCACCGCTCCGCGAGCTGTGTGAGCGATAATTCGGGAAATTCCAGCCGCAGCGCGGCGGTCTGCCGCAGCTTCTCCGGCAGTGCCTCCCAGCGCGGACTGCGCCGCAGCGCCTCAATGGCGGTGAGCTGCTCACGGGCGGCATCGAGTGTCTTGTTGACGTTGGCCATGTCGCAGTTCATGGCGCGGTTTGCGCCGTTTCGTATCTCCTTATCGACCTTCGCGGTCATAATATCCATCGCGGAGACGGGCGCGCCGATTTTGGTCAAAAAGTCCTCAATATGCTCAGATTGCTTGAAATATAGCAGGAAATCACCGCCTCTTCGTACCGTTCTCGGAAGAAAAAACATCTCCTCCATCAGTGCGGAGACCTCGCGGGAGGCTTGGCTGTGGTTGGTGGCGAGTTCAAGGTGGTAGCTTTTCTCCGGGTCGGTGACGCTGCCGCCGGCGAGGAACGCGCCGCGCAGGAACGCCGTACGGCAGTGATCCTCCTCCAAAATGCCGAAATTTACGTGAATTGCCGTGATTTGCGCCGGATCATACCCTAAAATATTGATGATATTGGATAGCTTGTCCCGGTCGGTGATGCCGAAAATGAACTTGCCGCGCGGGTTGGTGTCCTCCGGGAGACGGTCAAAGGTGAGGGAGAACGCCTTGCGGAAGAGCTTGGGCAACCGTGCGGCAAAATCCTCATTTTCCGTAATAATGCGCACTTCCGACGGGGTAAAAGTGCTGCAATAGAGCAGCACGCCATACGCCTCGGCGCGGGCACAGCAGGTGCGTGAGAGGGTGACGCGGCATAGTTCATTTTTTACTTTTGAAGCGAAAGAGCGCATAGAATCACCTGTTTCAGCGGTTTTTTTCGGCCATTTATGGACGTTTTATGTGCATTTATTGACCGTTGATGTGCCATTTTTGACTGTTGATGTGCTATTTTTGACTGTTGATGTGCTATTTTTGACGCAGCCGCGTCCGCCAAGGGACATCAGCGGGACATATCGCGGTGGCTCTCGGTGACGGGGCAGCCCAAGCGAGTGATGTAGTCCGTCAGGTAGTGGGCGACGGCCACCGAGCGGTGGTGTCCCCCGGTGCAGCCGACGGCGATGACCAGCTCGGTGCGCCCCTCGCGGCGGTACTGCGGCAGGAGGAACGCGAGCAGCGGCTCAAGGAGGCGGAGAAATGCCTCCGTCTGCTCGGAGTGGAACACGTAGTCGCGCACGGCGGGGTCGAGGCCGTTGCGGTGTTTCAGCTCCGGGAGGTAGTAGGGGTTGGGGAGAAAACGCACGTCCAGCACGAGGTCGGCCTCCGGCGGGAGACCGTTTTTGAAGCCGAAGGAGAGGACGTTGACGTGGAGCTGCGCCTCACCCGACGAGTCGAAGAGGGAGAGCAGTGTGCTTCGGAGCTTCGCTGTGGAAAACGTCGAGGTGTCCAGCACGAGGTCCGCCGCATCGCGGACGGGACGGAACAGCTCGCGCTCGTCGGCCACGGCGGCTTCGATGGGCTTGCCGCCGGCGCAGAGAGGATGGCTGCGGCGCGTCTCCTTGTAGCGGCGGATGATGGTCGGGGTGTCGGCCTCCAAGAAGAGCAGACGGCAGTGAATGCCGCGTGCGCGGAGCTGCGCGACGGTGTCGGTGAGGCGCGTGGGCGGCTCTCCGACGCGGACATCGTAGACGAAGGCCAGCTTGTCGTAGCGGCCGCCGGAGGCGGTACAGAAGTCGGCGAAGCGGAGCATCATCTCCGCAGGGAGATTGTCCACAATGTAGTAGCCCGCGTCCTCGAGGAACGTGGCGGCGCGGCTTTTGCCGCTGCCGGACAGGCCGGAGATGATGAGGATTTCCATGGGTGCCTCCTTTCGGGGTGGTAGGGATGATCATATCAAGAGCGGGGGACGACAATCCCTCCGTCAACGCTTCGCGCTGCCGCCTCCCTTTGCACAAGGGAGGCTTTTTGCGCCTGCGGCGCGGTGGTTCAGCTTTCGACGAGCTTGACCTCGGGGGTGAGGGTGACGCCGGAGGCTTCGAAGACGCGGCGTTGGAGCTCGGACATGAGGGCGGTGACGTCGGCGCAGGTGGCGTGGCCGAGGTTGATGACGAACCCGGCGTGCTTGGGGGACACCTGCGCGTCACCGATGCGAAGTCCCTTGAGGCCGCACTCGTCGATGAGCGCGGCGGCGTAATGTCCCTCGGGACGCTTGAATGTACTGCCCGCGCTTGGATATTCTAACGGCTGTGAAGC
This sequence comes from Firmicutes bacterium CAG:341, assembly GCA_963631875.1. Lineage (GTDB taxonomy): Bacteria > Bacillota > Clostridia > Oscillospirales > Oscillospiraceae > Vescimonas. Next base: position 11,876 of record CAVGSO010000018.1, read on the forward strand.
CTTTCTCCTTGACAGTAAATTCTCCATCTCGGCGCGTATTTCCGCCTCATTTCCCGGTGTCAGGCGGAAGACGGCGGAGAGGACGACCGCGTCCGGGCGGTCGGTGAGCAGGCTGTGGCGGTAGGAAAAGCACAGCCCCTCCCCTGCGATCGTCTGGATGCCCTCATCCGGGAACAGCACGGTGGCCTCCGCGACGACCTGCGACAGCTCGCCGCCATACGCCCCGGCGTTCATGCAGACACCGCCGCCGACGCTTCCGGGAATGCCGTGGGCGAAGGCGAGGCCGGAGAGGCCGAGCTTACAGGCGAGGCTGGCCACGCGGGTCAGGGACGCGCCCGCCTCCGCCTTCAGGCAGCATGGGTCGCATTCTGATTGCTCCACGCAGTGCATTTCCCGCGTGTTGATGACGAGGCGCTCCACGCCCGCGTCGGGAAAGAGCAGATTCGTGCCGTTGCCCAGCAGAAAGGGGCGGGCGAACAGCTCGCGGGCGCGGCTGAGCAGCAGGACAAGCTGCTCGCCGTTTTGCGGAAAGGCCATGCGGCGGGCAGGGCCGCCGATACGAAACGAGGTGAAGCGGTCAAGCGGCACGTCCCGCTCGTAGGGCATATCCGGCAGGTAGTCCGCCGTCCAGTTGTCTAATGCATCGTACCACATAGTACCTCCTACGGTCAGATACGCTTATTCTTGCCGAGAAGCGCCGCGCCTATTAACCCGGCGCGGTTGCCAAGCTCCGCCTTGACGACGTGGGTGCGGCGGTCGCGGCCGCAGGGGATGCTCTCGCGCTCCACGCGGCGGCGCACGGGCAGGAGAAGCTGCTCCTCCGCCTCGTTGCTGACTCCGCCGCCGATGGCGAGGGTGTCCGGCTGGAAGATGTTGACGACGTTGACCACGCCGCAGGCGAGGTAGTCCACATACTCATTGCAGACCTGCTGCCCCACCGCGTCTCCGCGCCGGGCGGCGATGAAGGCGGACTGGCCGGAGACGTGGCCGTCGTTCTCCGCGACGACCTGCGCTAAGATGCTGTCGGGATGTGCGGCCAAGGCGGCGGCGGTCATGCGCTTGAGGGCGTTGGCGCTGGCGTACTGCTCCCAGCAGCCGCAGCGGCCGCAGGGACACGGCAGGCCGCCGCGCTCGATGACCATGTGGCCGACCTCGCCCGCCATACCGTTCGCGCCGTGGTAGATCTTTCCGTTGTGGACGATGCCCGCGCCGACGCCCGTGCCGAGCGTGATGGTGACGAAGCGCTTGCTCTCACGCCCCGCGCCGACAAGAAACTCGGCGAGGGCGGCGCAGTTGGCGTCGTTTTCTATATAGAGCGGGAGGTCGAGATAGCGGTGAAAGAGCTTGCGCAGCGGCACGTTGCGCAGCGGGAGGTTGCAGGTATAATTGATCGAGCCGGAGCGTATCTCGACCGTGCCGGGAACGCCGACGCCGACGGAGGCGACCTCGGTGAGCGGGACGTCCGCCAAGTGTGAAAGCTCCTGCACGAGTGAGGCAATCGTCCACGCCAGCCCCTCCGAGTCCACGATGGAGGCGACCTTCATTTTCTGCGTAGCGAGCAGCTCACCGCGCTCGTCCACGAGCCCCGCCTTGAGGTTCGTGCCGCCGATGTCCACACCTACGTATTTCATTGGCCGATGTCCTTCTTTCCGCCGAGCATGGCATCGACCTGACTGTCGAAGCGGTCCACAAAGTCGCGGGCGGCGTTGTAGCCGTACTTCATCTGGCGGTTTTTCATGGTGGCAATTTCCACGATACCCGCGAGGTTCCGTCCGGGGCGGACGGGGATGGTGACGATGGGCAGGGAGACGCCGAGGAGGGTATATGTCTCTTCACCAAGGCCGAGACGGTCGTAGAATTTTCCGTCCACCCACTGCTCAAGCTGGATGACCAGCTCGATCTCGGTGTCGAACTGCACCGCGCCCATGCCGAAGAGCTGCTTGACGTCGATGACGCCGACACCGCGTATTTCAATATAGTGGCGGATGATCTCGGGGGCCTCGCCGTAGAGGCTGTTGGAGATGCGGGAGATCTCGACCGCGTCGTCGGCCACAAGGCGGTGGCCGCGCTTGAGAAGCTCGATGGCCGTCTCGCTCTTGCCGATGCCGCTGTCGCCGAGGATGAGGACGCCCTGCCCGTAGATGTTCATGAGGACGCCGTGGCGGGTGATCTTCGGCGCCATGGCGTGGTTGAGGTAGTCGATGAGGCGGCTGGTGACATCGACCGTGGAGTCTGCGCTGCGCAGGAGCGTGCGGCCGTGCTTTTCCGCCATTTGCAGCAGCTCGACGGGCGCATCCATGCCGCGGGCGATGATGAGCGCGGGGAAGGGATAGCTCAGGAGCTTGTTGAAGACGCGGCTGCGTTCGCTCTCCGTCATGCGCTCGAGGTAGCGCATTTCGCCGCGGCCTAAGATCTGCAGGCGCTTGTCGTCAAAGTAATCGTAGAAGCCGACGAGCTGGAGGGCGGGACGGTTGACGTCGGAGATGGTGATGACGGCGCTGTCGTAGTCGCGGCCGCGGTGGAGGATCTCCATGCCGAACGTGTCCACCATTTTTTTCAGGCCGGCCGGGTCTCGTTTGATTTTTTCCATGTGCGCTCCTTCCGCCCGCGAGGGCTGCGGGTAAGTCCGCTGAAATCATTTCTCTTCATTATATCTTGTATGGCGGTTTTTCGCAACACCCTACGGCGGCAAAAATTTTTCGATTTTTTGTCAATTTGTACTTGCAATTTCGGCGCGCATCTGTTATTATATCTACTGCTTGCATTGCAAGACGGTTATGTTACGAGAGCAAGGAGGTGCAACGAATGGCAAAGTGCGAATTTTGCGACAAGGGTGTGACCTTTGGTATTAAGGTGTCTCACTCTCATCGGCGTTCCAACCGTCCATGGAAGCCCAACGTCAAGCGCGTCAAGGCTGTGGTCAACGGTACGCCCCGCCATGTGTACGTTTGTACCAGATGTTTACGTTCCGGCAAGGTCACTCGCGCGATCTGAGCGCATATAGCTGCACGTTAAACCCCGCGACTTACGTCGCGGGGTTTTCTTATTTCTCCTTGTAGTAGAGGCGGCAGTGGCAGTAGCCCTCGAAGTTGGGGTCGGCGATCTGCTCTTTGAACTCGCGGCACATACAGCGGTTGTCCTCCGTTCGGGCGAGGCGGCACGGGCAGTAGCCGCCCGTGCGCTTTAATCCCTCGCGGACGGTGTTGACGACCTCGGTATCCTCGTTGAGACGTACACGCATGGGGCAGTCCTCTTATTCGTGGCTGTTGAACCAGTCCTCGCAGTAGCGGGCGAGTGCCGGGACGATGTCCTTGACGTAGCGGCGGGTGGTGTTGACGCAGAGGTCGTAGGACTCCTTCGCGCCCCACTTGCTGTCGCTGTACATCTGGTGGTGCTGGGCGCGGTTGCGGTCGATCTGCTTCATGCGCGTCTCGATCTCCTTGGGCGTGAGGTGTTCGCCCGCCGGGGCGCGGCGCTGGCAGCGTTCGATCTTGGAGCTTTTGTCGGCGTAGACGAAGATATTCAGGGGCTTGTAGTCGCGCAATATGACGTCGGCGGCGCGGCCGATGATGACGCAGTCGCTCTGCTTGGCAAAGTTTTCGATGATCTGACGCTGCGCGACGGCCACGCGGATGGGCTGCTCCATGACCTGAAAGGGCTGCATACCGAAGCGGTGGCCGATGGTCAGGGGGTAGGCGGCCTCGATGCTCTTTTCGGCCACGTGGGCGACGTAATCCTCGTTAAAGCCGTTCTCCTTGGCGATCATCTCGATGATCTCGTGGTCGTAGCAGGGGATGTGCAGCTCCTCGGCCAGACGCTTGCCAAGCTCACGGCCGCCCGAGCCGAACTCACGGCTGATGGTGATGATGCGGTTCATAATATGACCTCCTTTGTCTCTTGCGGTACTCAATATTGATAGCAGCTCCCGCCCACAAATTCGCGGACGATGGAGTTGAGGGGAACGAACGGCGTGTGCAGCGGCGGGATGGTCTTGACCACGTCCACCAGCTCCGTGAGCTCATGCTCCTTCATATATTCCGGGGTGAGCTGCGCCTGATAGTCGGGGATCTCGCTGAGGCATTTGGCGAGGATGCACAGCTCATAGTCGTGGAAGGAGTCGATGTGGATGGCGGCGTTGCCCTTGTAGGGGCGGATGTAGCTGACCTCTCCCCTGTTGACGCTCTCGGCGCGCTCGACCGTGTCGCGCAGGGAGTGTCCCCGCGTGTTGTAGTCGCGGATGAGACGGCGGGCGACGCGGATCTGCTCAGGGCGCACGACGCGGTCATTCTTCGTGAGAATTCTCGTGCGGGGCGCGACGTAGACCCCGGTGGCCGCGCCGCGGAGCTTGTCGAAGATGAGCGGGTTGAGCATATGGATGCCCTCGGCGATGACGATACCGCCCTTGTGACCCTGCATTTTGCGGTAGCCTCCGGTGTCGCCGGACTTGAAATCGTACCAAGGGATGTCCACCTCCCTGCCGTCAAGTAGCTGGCTGATGCAGCTGACGAGCAGGTCCACGTTGACGCAGTAGGGGGATTCCCAGTCGGTCGCCTCCGGCGGGCGTTTGTCGAGCGGGAGAAAGAAATTGTCCATGCTCAGGAGACAGACGTTCACGCCGAGGTTTTCAAGATAGTCCTTCAATCGCATGGCGGTGGTCGTCTTGCCGCTGCCGGAGGGGCCGGTCAGGGCGACAATGGGTCGGCCTCCGGCGGTCAGGATGCTCGCCGCGGCGGAGGAGACCTTGTCGTGGAAGACCTCCTCGCAGCGCAGGACGAACTGCGTTTCGTTGTTCATGGCTTCGTTGATGTTTTCAAGGTCGATAATGCGCATATGAGAACTCCTTATGGGTGGAATATATTGGAAAATTTTACGAAGGAATTACGACAATCCCTCCGTCAACGCTTCGCGCTGCTGCCTCCCTTTAGACAAGGGAGGCTTTTTTCCGCGCCGTCGGCGCGGCGGTGGGGCGTCGAGGGCGCCGACCCCTACGGGTGGTTTATCGGGAGTGCGGTTCTTTATCATCGCATTATTATAGCACCTTTATGGCGGCGCGTCAAAGGGGCAATGGCGAAAAAACGTACGGGTGGGGCAATTCAGGCAAAATGCAAGAAATACCAAAAAAATCGCAAAAAAGCAGAATATTTCGTTGCATATTGCTGCAATTCATGGTAGTATAATAGTAGATTTTTTGACAATGCTGCACAACTTCACGCGCTTTTGTGGCATAACCGCCACTTCGTGCGTGTGCAGTTCGTTGCCGAAGCGAGTTGGAAAGGACGTGACGCCCTGTTGGAGCATACCACCAAAATCATCGCCGTCGCCGGAAAGGGCGGCGTGGGCAAGACCTCGATCTCGGCGGCCTTCGTGCGGCTGCTGACGGAGGTCTATCCCGACAAGCGTATTTTGGCCATCGACGCCGACCCCGCCGTAGGGCTTTCCACGGCGTTGGGCGTGGAGGTCGAGGAGACGCTGGACGACATCCGCAAGAGCATCGTCTCCTCCGTGGAGGACGGTGCGCCGAGGGAGGCCATCGAGCTTCTGAGCGAGGCGCGCTACCGCATTTTCGACACGATGGTCGAGCAGCAGCACTTCTCCTTTTTGGCCATCGGGCGGCCTGAGTCGGCGGGCTGCTACTGCAAGGTGAACGCCTATCTCAAGGAGGTCATCAACCTGCTGGCCGGGGATTTTGACTACGTCGTCATTGACGGCGAGGCGGGCATTGAGCAGATCAACCGCCGCGTGATGGAGAAGGTAACGCACCTCGTCCTCATCACCGACCCCAGCCGCAAGGGGACGCAGGTCATCGAGACGATTCGGCGCGTGGCGGACGAGCTGGTGATGTACGACCGCTGCGGCGCGATCGTCAACCGCGTGGACGACCCGGCCATGCTGCCCTACATCCATATCGACGGCACGGAGGTGCTGTCCTTTATCCCCAGCGACGGCGCACACGCCGCCAACGACATTCAGGGGCGCAGCGTTTTTGCGCTGCCGGAAAACGCGCCCGTACTCAAGGGGGCGCGGGAGGCACTGGAAAAGCTGGAGATCATTTGAATGACCGGGCGTTTTTGCCCGGAGGCGAACATCCCCCACAGTTTCACTTTATATTTTAGGAGAGAGGTGTAATTCTTGAGAGACCTGAAGCATTTGATCTACTTTGAAAACCTCCTCGAGAGCGCGGACAACGATCTCGTCAAGCAGGCACAGGCGGAGGGCAAGCTGGCCATCGGCTACACGTGCTACCATATGCCGGAGGCACTGCTGAACCTGCCGGGCTGCTTCTCCGTCCGTCTTCGCGCACCGCGCACCGGCTCGCTGGACATCGCTACTTATTATATGTCCAACTACACGTGCGAATACGCCCGCGCCCTTGTCGAGCGCGGCATGGAGGGCGGCTATCAGTTCTTGGACGCGCTGGCCGGCGTGGACGCCTGCTCGATGATGAACCGCGCAATGGAGCATTTCGAGATCTTGCAGATGAACGACAAGCCGAATTTCTTCGTCAGCCACTGCGACATCCCCTACAAGGTGACGGACTACACGCTGGACTCCTACGTCCGGCAGATGCAGCGGCGCGTGCTTGAGCCGCTCCATGAGAAGTACGGCGTGGATATTTCCGACGAGGCCATCCGCAAGGCTGTGGCCGAGCATAACGAGGTGTGTGCCATCATCAGTGAAATCGGCGAGCTGCGCAAGGCGGACAACCCCGTCATCACCGGGTATGAGTTCCATGTGTTGAATTTGGTGAGCTTCACCTGTCCGAAATACCTCATCCTCCCCTACCTGCGTGAGACGCTGACGGAGCTGAAAAAGCGCAAGCCCGACCCCACGCCCGCGTTCCGCGCCCGTGTGGCCGTCGTGGGCAGCGAGATCGACGACCCGCAGCTCACGAAGCTCATTGAGGGGTGCGGCGCGCTGGTCGTGTCTGACCGCTACTGCTTCGGCTCGACGCCCGGCCGGGAGGTCATTGCGCTGCGCGACGACGAGGAGGCACTGCCGCAGATCTGTATGCACATCATGCAGCACTCCGAGTGCGCACGCTACATCGCCGACGAGAAGGTACAGCAGCGGCGCGACACGGCGGATCGGCTGGCGAGGGAGTACCACGCCGACGGCATTATCTATGAGCAGATGAAGTACTGTGACTACTGGGGCTTCGAGCGCGCCCTTGTGAGCCATATCATGCACGAGGAGTACGACTGGCCCGTGCTGAGTATTGACCGACTGTATAATAACGGCAACTCCGGCCAGCTCCGCACCCGTGTGCAGGCGTTCGTGGAGTCGCTGGAGATCAAGAAGCTCCACAAAAGCTGAACGGAGGTGTGAACTGATGGCAGAGAAGAAAAAGTACCCCAACCCCGCCTTCTTCCGCGCAAAGAACAACATGGATCTCAAGCGGCAGGCGGAGAACCTGAAGGAAGTCGGGACGATCGCGTGGGCGCTTCTCCGGGAGACGGATTGGCGGGCGTTCGGCCAGAAGCAGAAGGCGCATTTGCTTGACAACGTCTCGCGTGTGGCGAGAGAGGCGAAGACGGTCGCCGCAATGTCGAACGAGGAACGGCTCGATTTGCTGAAAAACGGGGAAAAGCACCTCGGCACGCTCTACCGCAAGGGCGACATGGCGACCGTGCGCCGCGAGTGGAAGGGCGTGGAGAGCACGCTCATCGACTTCACCGGGTGGCTGAAAATTTGGGGAATGCTGCTGGGGACGTTCTCGAAGGATCTTATCCCCGCACTGAACACGACGTTCTGGTATCGGTGGATGATCTCCTATATGTGCTGCGTGGGGTTCATGGATAAGAACACGATGGGGCAGCGCGGCAACGCGCTGCGCATGAGCCACCTGATGACGCACGATATTTTCCGCTACGTGGCAGAGAACCTCGTCTTTTTGGCGAAGTGCGACGAGAAGAACGGCAACTGCCGCGAGCTGAACAAGAAGGTCGTGCTGTTCGACGAGATGACGATGGGGCAGATCATGGCGGGCTTCCCCGACCTGCTGGGTATCCCCTATCAGCTCATGCCCGTGTTCCTCGTGTCGGAGATCGACCAGCTGACGTGCGTGCCGTATATCGACGCGGTGGAGTCGTTCGGCCTGCCCGCAGACTGCTGCCCCGTGCCGTCGTCGGAGTGCGGTGCGCTCGTCATCGACGCGCTGCCGCACATGGGGAAGTGCTTTATCTCCAGCTCGATGCCCTGCGACGGCTCGACGATGGCCTCAAGCTATATGTCGCGCCGCTTCCCGAATCTGCCTGTGTTCCACCTGTGCTTCCCTGTCCGCTATGAGGATGAGGAGACGGTGCAGATGGGCGCGGAGGATATTCGCGCGTGTATCAAGTTCATTGAAGCGCAGACCGGGGCGAAGTGGAGCTGGGAGGCGTACTTCTCCGCGATGAAACGATTCAACGAGGAGACGCGGTTCGAGCTTGAAAAGTGGGAGGTCAACAAGACCGCCTACCCGCAGATCATCGGGCCGAGCTACGAGCTGTTCCGCAAGTGGAACTATGAGATGGACGGCGGTATCGACCCGCGTGTGATGAAGACCTGCCGGAAGGTCAATGATTTGCTGATGCAGTCCTACGAGCGCAAGGACGAGGCGTGGGTCGGGAAAATGCGCTATCGCGGCATCGTGTGGAGCTGCCCGGCACACTACTACGCCAACTTCTCCAACTGGCTGGCCAACTGCTGGGGCATCAATATCTTGGTGGAGATGGAGAGTCTGAACTTCACCAAACCGCTGGAGACGGAGGACAAGGAAGAGGCGCTGCGCGACTTGGCGCGGCTGTATGAGCGCATGGTCATGCGCCGCCACACGAACGGCGGCTATCAGAACGTCGTGGACGAGCTGTGGCGGCAGTGTGAGGCGTGGAACACCAATATCATCATCATGTATCAGAACGTGGCGTGCAAGAATATGGCCACTGTGCAGGGCATTTTGGATGAGCAGGGACGCGAACGCGGCTATCACCTGATTTGGATCGAGCATGATCTGATGGACCCGCGTACCGTGTCCCGCAAGACGATGCGCGACAAGGTGAACGAGTATATGCGCACCGTCATGCGCGCCGAGCCTGTTGACCCGACGCTGTGCGACTTTGACGACGAAAACTGTATGTAAAGATCAAATCCAACGACAGATAAAGGAGTTACGACTATGAAATATTACGGCGGCTGCGATGTGGGTTCGACCTACACGAAGGCAGTGATCCTCGATGAAAGCGGCAAGATTTGCGCCGATACGACGATTCGAAGCAAGATCAATTCCGAGGTCAGCGCGAAGCTGGCGATGGAGGAGGTACTGACGAAGGTCGGGCTGAAATCCTCCGAGGAGCTGGGCTACCTCATCGGTACGGGCTATGGGCGCAACAAAGTGCCGTTTGCGGATGAGAATATCTCCGAGATCTCCTGCCACGCGATGGGCGTTCACGTGACCGACCCGAGCGTCAAGGCCATCATCGACATTGGCGGGCAGGACGTGAAGGGTATCTCCATCGACACGGACGGCACGGTGAAGAATTTCGCCATGAACGACAAGTGCGCGGCGGGGACGGGACGGTTTTATGAGGCGATGGCACGGTCGTTTGAGATGAGCTTGCCGGAGTTCTCGAACCTGAGCCTGACGGCGAAGAACGTCATCCCCATCACGGCGCAATGCACGGTGTTTGCCGAGAGCGAGGTCATCACGCTCGTCGGCGAGGGCAAGCCGATGGACGAAATTGCAGCGGGCATTCAGATGGCTGTGGCCAAGCGGTGCTTCGTCATGAGCAAGAAGGCGGGTGCGACCGACGCCATCACCCTGACGGGCGGCTGTGCGAAGAACGCGGGTCTGAAGCAGGCCATCGAACACGTCCTCAAGCTCAAGGTCATCGACCTCAAGACCGACCCGCAGCTCATGGGCGCACTCGGCGCGGCGGAATACGCCCGGCAAAAGGGCATGGCGCGTTCGTGAGCGACCCCCTATCGGAGAAGGAGGCAGACCTATGTGTAAGGTTTTGAAATGTATCCTGAAGCTCGTCCGTATTCTCGCCGCGGCGGTGGGCGTACTGTTCGCCGTGTACTTCTGGAATTTGGATCAAAAGCTGCTGGGCTGGGCGTATGTGCAGGTCAATAAGATTTTTGACCGCAAGAAAGTGGACATCAAATTCTGATGGAGCTGTATCATTCGATCATCCGCGGCGTGGAGGCGCTGGTCGGCTCCTCTGCGCCCCGGAGGTATGCGTATGACCCGGCACGAGCATGGGAGGACAGCGGCGCGTTCGAGCTGGTCATGCTGCGGGACGCGGCCTACGAGCTGGGCGGCAGCGGTCGGAGTGCGGTCAATTTCACCTGCGTCACCACCTCCCCTGCCCTCGTGCCGCAGGACGAGATTCTTGTCTATGGGCCGGAGCTGAATGAGCTGCACGGCGACTGCGATTTTGCCCGTATCACGCTGCTGCGGGTGGGCGATATTGAGTCCGACGACGAGACGGACACGGAGCAGGCATTCCGCGCCATTCAGGACATGGACTTCGTGAAGTACCACGTTTTCCCGAAGGGCTACATGATTCGCACAAGCTCCGAGAGCAGCCGTGAGCAGGTGCGTATCAGCCGGGATGCACTGCATAAGGGCATGAGCTTTGAGCGCATCGGGGACGATTTTATCCGCCACTATAAGGAAAAAGAGAACATTTTGGCGGTAAAGCTGCTGTTCATCACCGCGCCGGAGGCGGATCACGCCGCGCTGGCACGGAACGCAAAGAGCGTCAAGGACATCACCCTGAGCCTGACGAAAATCTTGGAGGGAATGCCCGCGGACTGCGGCTCGTGCAGCCTCAAGGCCATCTGCGACGAGGTAGAGGGAATGCGGGAGCTGCATTTCGGAAAGGAAAAGCATACAACGGAGTAAAAGCAAAAGAGGAAAGCACCCCGAAAGGGTGCTTTCCTTACTTGCCGTGGGAAATTTTCTGCCACCACGCCGTATCCTCTACAAACAACAGGAGGAGCCTCCTCGCTTATTCGTCGTCGGAGCAGGAAATCCCCTCCGGTTCGACCCAGTCTGTCATCGTCGCCACGCAGCGGTTGATGGACTTGCCCTCGCCGTAGAATTTCTTCTCGTAGTCCGTCATCACGCCGACTGCCCCATTCCCGTGCAAATCGCGCGTGACCTCGGAGAGCCGAAAGCCGAACTGCGGGATCTCCTCGAGCGACCACTCGAAGAGCTTGTCGTTGTCCGTCTTGAAGTGTATCTGCCCGCCCTGCGCCAGCACCTGACGGTATTTTTTCAGGAAATTCCCGTGCGTCAGCCGCCGCTTTTTTTGGTTGCTCTTCGGCCACGGGTCGCAGAAATTGATATACAGCCGATCGATCTCGCCCGGCGCGAACATATCCGGCAGCAGCGCCGCGTCGCCGTCCACGAACCACACGTTCGTTATGCCCGCATTTTTCGCCCGCTCCATCGCCACGACCATCGCGTCCGGCACTTTTTCCACGGCAATGAGCAGCACCTCCGGCTCAGCCTCGGCTGTCCCGACGGTGAAGCCGCCCTTGCCGCAGCCCAGCTCCACCCGCAGCTCCCGCGCACCGTCCATCAGCTCACGCCACCGACCCCGCATGGCGAAGGGGTCACGGACAAGGTACGCGCCGCACGCTTCCATCCTCGGCAGCAGGTTTTTCTTCTTTCGCATCCGCATATCGCTCGACCTCACAGCATAAAAATCCCCCTTATGATACCCCATCCGCGCCCCGCTGGCAAGCGTCATTTTCATCTTTTTTCGCACCGATGGGGGCAAAAACCGCCCGCGTGCGCCGCTCCGCCCGGAAAAGTGTGCAAAATCAGACGCCCGCTTTTGTGGAAAACTCTAAAAAAAGAAAAAATTCACAAGTTGGGCTTGATAATTTTCTAACAGACTACTATAATATGGATTGTATGGGGAGTATGTCGGCCTGTTCGAACCGCACAGGTCGGTACGCTCTTGCCCAAGTGGCACGGTGCGGCCTGAAGGATTCGCACCGTCAGAAAGGAATCGTAAGGAGGAGTAGTAGCTATGACCAATATCCTGCTGGAGAAGAAAGGGTTGTACGCCGTGGCGACCATCAACCGTCCCAAGGCGCTGAACGCCCTGAATTCCGAAGTTCTGTCCGACTTGGACGAGCTGGTGCAGACCGTCTCCGCCGACGCGGATATCCGCGCGCTGATCATCACGGGCAGCGGGGAGAAGGCGTTCGTGGCCGGTGCGGACATCGCCGAGATGAGCACCTTGACCAAGGAAGAGGGTACAGCCTTCGGCAAGCACGGCAATGACGTGTTCCGCAAGCTGGAAACGCTGCCCATCCCCGTGATCGCCGCCATCAACGGCTTCGCGCTGGGCGGCGGCTGCGAGCTGAGCATGAGCTGCGACATCCGCATCTGCGCCGACACCGCCGTCTTCGGCCAGCCCGAGACGGGTCTCGGCATTACGCCCGGCTTCGGCGGCACGCAGCGTTTGGCACGTCTGATCGGCCCGGGTATGGCCAAGCAGTTGATCTACACCGCCAAGAATATCAAGGCCGATGAGGCACTGCGTATCGGCCTCGTCAACGCCGTCTATCCCCTCGCGGAGCTGATGCCCGCCGCGGAGAAGCTGGCCGAGACGATCGCCAAGAACGCGCCCATCGCCGTCCGCGCCTGCAAGAAGGCCATCAACGAGGGGCTGGATGCCCACATTGACGACGCGCTCGTCATCGAGGAGCATCTCTTCGGCGGCTGCTTCAAGACCGCCGACCAAATCGAGGGAATGTCCGCGTTCCTTGAAAAGCGCAAGCACGAGCCGTATCAGAACAGGTAATCTAATACATATAAGTTAATTAACAGGCGCAAGCCTGATGATTAAAGTGTCCGACTCATTAAAATAAAAATTAGGAGGAACAAAAAATGAAAGTAGCAGTATTCGGCGCAGGTACGATGGGCAGCGGCATTGCCCAGGTTTTCGCAGCAAAGGGTCACACCGCCCTGATGTATGCTTCCAGCACCGCCAGCGCGCAGCGTCATAAGGACAAGCTGGCCGCCTCTCTGAACAAGAAGGTCGCCAAGGGCAAGATGACGCAGGAAGCCGCCGATGACATCATGAGCCGCGTTCTGGTCGAGGAGTTCGAGGCAGCCGCCGATGCCGATCTGGTCATCGAGTGCGTGGCCGAGAACATGGCCGTCAAGAAGGAGCTGCTGGCCAAGCTGGACGCTCTTTGCAAGGACGAGACGATCTTCGCCTCCAACACCTCTTCTCTGTCCATCACCGAGATGGGTCAGGGTCTGAAGCATCACCTCATCGGTATGCACTTCTTTAACCCCGTGCCGGCCATGAAGCTGGTCGAGGTCATTGCCGGCGGCAACACGCCCGCAGAGCTGGTGGACTACATCAAGAATCTCTCCACCGAGATCGGCAAGACCCCTGTCGTTGTCAACGAGGCGCCCGGCTTCGTCGTCAACAAGATCCTGATCCCCTATTGCAACGAGGGCGTTTGCGTTCTGCAGGAGGGCGTTGCCTCTGCGGAAGATATCGATATTGCCATGCAGCTTGGCTGCAACCATCCGATGGGTCCCCTGCACTTGGGCGACCTGATCGGCTGGGACGTCGTGTTGAACATTATGGACGTGCTGTTCAACGAGACGCATGACAGCAAGTATCGCGCAAACGTGCTGATCCGGAAGATGGTTCGTGCGGGCAAATTGGGTATTAAGTCCGGCGAAGGCTTCTTCAACTACAATAAGTAACATCAGGAAAAGGAGAAAAGAGTATGGATTTCCATCTGACGAAGGAACAGCTCCTCGTTCGCAAGATGTACCGCGACTTCGCGGAGAACGAGGTCAAGCCTCTGGCCGCCGAGATCGACGAGGAAGAGCGCTTCCCCGAAGAGACCGTCAAGAAGATGGCCAAGCTTGGCATGATGGGCATTTACTTCCCCAAGCAGTACGGCGGCGCGGGCGGCGATGTGCTGTCCTATGCCATGTGCGTGGAGGAGCTTGCCAAGGTCTGCGGCACGACGGCTGTTATCGTTTCCGCTCATACCTCCCTGTGCGCCGCTCCCATTTTTGAGAACGGCACCGAGGAGCAGAAGATGAAGTATCTGCCCGACCTCTGCTCCGGCAAGAAGATCGGTGCTTTCGGTCTGACCGAGCCGGGTGCAGGTACGGACGCGCAGGGTCAGCAGACCACCGCCGTCCTCGACGAGTCCGGCGAGAACTACATCCTCAACGGCAGCAAGTGCTTCATCACCAACGGCAACGTCGCTGACACGTTCGTGATCATCGCCGTCACCGGCAAGGTCACCGACAAGCGCGGCCGCTCCATGAAGGAGATCTCCGCTTTCATCGTCGAGAAGACCGACAAGGGCTTCTCTCAGGGCAAGCACGAGAAGAAGATGGGCATTCGCGGCAGCTCTACCTGCGACCTGATCTTCGAGGATTGCGTGATCCCCAAGGATCGTCTGCTGGGCAAGAAGGGCGATGGCTTCAAGATCGCCATGAAGACGCTCGACGGCGGCCGTATCGGTATTGCTTCTCAGGCGCTCGGTCTGGGCGAGGGTGCCGTGGAAGAGGCCATCAAGTACACCAAGGAGCGCGTGCAGTTCGGCAAGCGCATCTCCCAGTTCCAGAACACCCAGTTCCAGCT
>CAVGSO010000019.1:0-26304 GCA_963631875.1 Firmicutes bacterium CAG:341
AAGGGCGCGCCGCTCGCGGCGCGCCCTTCGGTTTGTATAGGAGCATGTGGGAACGCGTTCTTTCTGCGCTTCTATATTCTTGAGTTCCTGCGTCCCTGCCTTCTTGCGCGCTTACTTGGTGACGCGGCTGACGATGCCCACCACCGCGAGCAGCACGACCAGCGCGGCCAGCACGAAATTCAAAGCCATTCGTAGTGCCTCCTTTCCTCAGGCTGTCTCAAAATCCGCCGTTGCGGCGTGTCTCTTTCTTGTCGGTTTCTTAACTTGACTTCAGTGTAGCACATCGAGTGTAAAATGTAAAACGCATGATTTTCATTGGTTCGATGAAAAAAAGTTTGCAGTTGCGGCAGGGATATGGTAGAATAGCTGTATCGACAAGGAGGGCTCGGCATGAGCGTGACAAAATACCAGATATTCCTGAAAACGGTGGAAAAGGGGAGCTTCACGGCGGCGGCACGGGAGATGAGCTTCACGCAGTCGGGCGTGAGCCACGCCATTTCCTCCTTAGAGGAGGAGCTGGGCGTGACGCTGCTCATCCGCAGCCACGGCGGCGTGACGCCGACGGCGGACGGACGGGCGTTGACGCCGTATTTTAAGGAGATGTGCGCCTTGCAGCACCGCTTGGAGCAGCACGCCGCCGACCTGCGCGGGCTGGAAACGGGTCTTGTGCGCGTGGCAACGTTCACAAGCGTGTCGGAAAAATGGCTGCCGGGGATGCTCAAGACGTTTCAGGCGCAGTACCCGCGCATTGAGTTTGAGCTGCTGCCCTCCAACTTCAACAACGAGATATCCGACTGGGTATTGCAGGGCAAGGCGGACTGCGGATTCCTCTCCCTGCCCGCCCCGGCGGAGAAATATCTGGACTGCTGGCTTTTGCAGCGGGATCAGTGGAAGGTCATTCTGCCGTGTGATCACCCGCTGGCGGGGCGGCAGCCCTTCCCGCCGGAGGCGCTGGCGCAGTATCCCATGATACTGCTGGACGAGGGGGATGACTATGAGATACAGGCCATTTTCGACCACTACCGCATCCAGCCCCGCATCCAGTATACCGTGCAGCAGGATCAGACCATTTTGGCGATGGTGTCCGGCGGGCTGGGGATCAGCATCATGGAGGAGCTGATGCTCTACCGCTGCGCCTATCCGCTGGCGTCCTCCACGCTGCCGAAGGTCTTTCACCGGGACATCGGCATCTGCGTCAAGGATAAAAACGCGCTGTCCCACTCCACGCAGGCCTTTATCGACCACGCGCGGCGGTGGGTACTGCAAAATTTCCCGGAGGGCTGGAATATGCCCGCACCGCAGGAAAAATGAAAAATGTGCAAAACGAAACGCCGCTCGCTGCCGTCAGTATAAGCAGAAGCGGCGTTTTGCCGCCCGAAAGGAGCATTTTTATCATGAAAAAGTTTTTGGCATTGCTGCTGGCACTGGTCATGGCGTTGAGCCTTGTCGCCTGCGGGCAGAAAGCAGACACCAACGGCGGCAGTACGACCGACGGCGATACGCAGACGCAGACGCAGACGCAGACCGATACACAGTCCGTGGACCTGCGCGCGGCGTATGACGCGGCCATCAAGCAGGTGCAGGACGAGCTGGGCGACGACGCGCCCGTGCTGCTCGAGGAGACGAGTGCCGACGTGCTGGAAAGCATCTACCCCGGCATCGGCAAGATCGAGATGAAGCAGGCCGTCTACTTCCTCTCCGTGACCATGACCTCGTGCGAGGTGTCGATGGTCGAGGTGGCCAACGCCTCCGACGCGGAGACGGTGCGCCAGATCTTCCAGTCCCGCGTGGACGGTATGGCCAACGACACCGAGTACGTCTACGAGGCGGCGATGTGGAAGAACAACGCCACCATCACCGTCAACGGCAACTACGTCGTGCTGGAGGTGCTGCCCGACGGCTGCACCGTGCCGGACGCATTCTTGGCGAAATTCTGACGCGAAACGGTAGATTTCCCCTCCTTTCTGTGTTATGATAGAAGGAATGACACAGAGAGGGGGTATCTCCCGTGGAAGACGTGCAGATCATCGAGAGCTTTTTCCGCCGCGACCCGGCGGCCATTGACGCCGTGCAGCAGAAGTACGGCCGCCGCTGCTTGGCCGCGGCGGCGCATATCCTGCCCGACAGCAGGGACGCGGAGGAATGCGTCAGCGACGTGTGGCTGCGGCTGTGGAATGCTATCCCGCCGGAGCGGCCGCGCTCGCTGGCGGCGTATATTACGACCGTCACCCGACGGGTGGCACTGGATAAGTGCGACTACAACCGGGCGGCGCAGCGGCGCAGTGACCTGACGCTGGCGTTCGAGGAGCTGGAGGGCTGTCTCTCCACGCCGGACGAGGCGCAGGCCGCCGCCGAACAGGAGGACCTGCGGCGCGTGCTGAACGGCTTTCTGCACTCACTGACACGGCAGAGCCGGACGTATTTCGTCCGGCGGTACTGGTACGGCGAGAGCATACGAGAAATCGCGGATGACTGCGGTGCAAGCGAGGAGAAGGTGAAATCCTCCCTCTTCCGCGCACGGCAGCGGCTGCGGCAAACACTGGGAAAGGAGGGGATGCTGTGAGTGAACAACGCATGAAACGATGGATGGACGCCATCGACGAGGAATGGTTAGAGGAAGCGCAGCGTCCCCAGCCCCGATTCTCCGCGGCGAGACGGTGGGGTGCGCTGGCGGCGTGCTTCGGCGCGGCGGTGCTGACATTGGCACTGTGGCAGCCGTGGAACGCGCAGATGACGGACACGGCTGCGGTCTACAATACACGCGCCGCCGGAAAGGCCTCTGCTGCGGACGCGGCGGACGATGGCGCTGTAATGCTCGCCGAGACGCTGGCACTGCCGAGCGGCGGCGTGCTGCTGTCGAACTACGACCTGCGGCATGACGAGAGCGGCTCGGTAGCCGCCGCATCCTGCACCGTGGAGGTCAATGGATACAGCTACGACTACGGTGCGGCCTACACCTCCGAGCCGCTGCCAAGCCCGGACGGTGAGCTGCCGACCGCGAGCTGGGAGGTGAGCGGCCTGACGGTGCTGGTGTACGAGGACGGCGCGGTGAGCTGGTACAACGAGGACACCGGCATTCAGTGGTACTGCGCCACGTCGGTTGACGGTGCGGAGACGCTCGTAACGGCGTTCGAGCTGATGGGCGCGCAGAGCTACACCGTACCCGTCGCGCCCGAGGGCGCGGAGGTGCTGGGCTACGACCTCTTCGAGCTGGACGGCATGACGGTGACGGAGGTAACGTTCGCCGAGAACGGGCGCACGTGGCACTACCGTATGGCGTCCACGGCGGACGTCACGGAAACCATTCCCGACATTTCCGAATATTCGGGCGGCAGCCTGTCGGCGGAGGGAAAGGTGCGCTGGTGTCAGACGGCTCTCCGCTGGGACGAGGGCGGCGCGGGATGCGTCATTTGGAAGGACATCGTCCCCGGCTTCACGTACAGCCTGACGGTGGACAGCGGCGCGGCCGAGCTGCTGCTGGACGACATGACGGGGCGCATTTTCAAGCCCGCGCAGGGCGATTCATAAATCGTAAAATTGAAAAAATGCAAAGCAAAGCGGCTTTCGGTTTCCCGAAAGCCGCTTCTTTTTGCTTGTTTTCCTTACGCAGCCACGCCGGCAGCCAGCATACAGTTGATGACGAGCGTCAGCACGATGAAGACCGCACCGACCCACTTCGTCCCCTTGGCAAGCTTGGCGTCCACGCTCTTGGCCTTGGACTTGGTCATGTAGCTGTCCGCGATGCCGCCGATCGCGCCGGACAAACCGCGGCTCTTACCGGACTGGAACAGCACCACCAGCACCAGCACCAGCCCCGTCAGAAGCTGCAAAATCGTAACAAAAATCATGATGTATTCCTCCAAAATTCTCATGCCGCAGCGGCATATATATCGCAGTATCGCTTATTCTACCACACAAATTCCCGCATTGCAAGAGGAAAACGGAGTTTTTTGCGAAAGCCGCAGCGGCTTTCGTGCTGCGTTTTCCGCCTTTTACGTAAGTTTCACGAAAAGGGCAGCGGAGTTTGTTGACGGCAGGGAGCAAACGCGGTACAATATTGTTTAATAATGAGACCGGGCGGACGAGCGGTTTCGCCGCTTTTGGCGGGAAACGTGTGATAAGATGATACGTTGAGAGAGAAAAAAGGAGCGTGAGTCATGACGGAGAGGGCGGCGCACAACGGTGCATACACATACCTTGGGGCGCACCCGGCGGCGGAGGGCTACGTCTTCCGCGTGTGGGCGCCCCACGCGCGCGAGGTCGCGCTGGCCGGAGATTTCAACGGCTGGCAGGGCGCGGCCATGACGCGATCAGGCGGCGTGTGGGAGCTGACGGTGGCGGAGGCCAAGGTCTACGACGGCTACAAGTACATCGTCACCGGGGCAGACGGGCGGACGGTCTGGAAGGCCGACCCCTACGCCTTTCACGCGGCCACCCGCCCGGAGACGGACAGCAAGGTCTACGACATTGCTGGCTACGACTGGCATGACGGCGCATGGCGCGAAAAATGCGCTGCCGAGCCGCCCGTAGACAGTGCGCTGCTCATCTACGAGGTGCATTTAGGCTCGTGGCGGCAGCACGAGGACGGTACGAGCCTGAGCTACCGGGAGCTGGCGCGGGAGCTGCCCGGCTACGTCAAGCGCATGGGCTTTAACTTCGTGGAGCTGCTGCCCGTAACGGAGTACCCGCTGGACGATAGCTGGGGCTACCAGTGCACCGGGTACTTTGCGCCGACGAGCCGCTACGGCACGCCGCACGACTTTATGGCGTTGGTGGACGCGCTGCACCGTGCGGGGCTGGGCGTGATACTGGACTGGGTGCCGGCACACTTCTGCAAGGACAGCCACGGCCTCATCGAATTTGACGGCACGTGCCTCTACGAATACGGCGACCCCCTGAAGTGGGAACACGCCGGGTGGGGGACGCGGGTGTTCGACTTCGGCAAGCGCGAGGTGCGGGACTTCCTGCTCTCGTCCGCCGTCTTCTGGCTGCGCGAGTACCACATTGACGGATTGCGGGTGGATGCGGTCGCGTCCATGCTGTACCTCGACTACGACCGGCAGGGCGGCGCGTGGCGGCCGAACAAGGACGGCGGGCGCGAAAACTTGGAGGCCATCGACTTCCTGCGTGAGCTGAACAGGACGGCCTTTTCCGTCAACCCAAGCGTGCTGATGGTGGCGGAGGAGTCCACCGCGTGGCCGCTGGTGACGTACCCGCCGGAGCAGGGCGGGCTGGGCTTCAACCTCAAGTGGAACATGGGGTGGATGAACGATCTGTGCCACTACCTCAAGCTCGACCCCTACTTCCGTCAGTACCACCACCGGGACGTGACGTTCTCGATGGTCTACGCTTTTTCCGAAAACTACGTGCTGCCGCTCTCGCACGACGAGGTGGTGCATATGAAGGGCAGTCTCCGCGGCAAGATGCCGGGGGACGACTGGCGGCAGCTCGCCGGGGTGCGCGGGTTCTACGCCTATATGCTCTGCCACCCGGGCAAGAAGCTCCTCTTCATGGGCAGCGAGCTGCCGCAGTGGCACGAGTGGGATTTCCGAGGCCAGCTCGACTGGTATCTGCTGGACGACCCGGCCTGCTGCGCCACGCATGAGTGCCTGCGCAGGCTAAACCGCCTCTATCGGCGCAACCGAAGTCTGTGGGAGAACGACCGGGACTGGGACGGCTTCGAGTGGCTGGTGGCGGACGACAACCACAACAACGTGCTTGTCTTCCTGCGGCGCGACCGACGCGGCCGTGAGCTGCTGTGCGCCGTGAACTTCGCGCCCGTGGCGTGGGAGGGCTACCGCTTCGGCGTGCCGGAGAAGGCCGCGTATACGGTGCTGTTCAACACCGACGACACGTGCTGGTGCGGCAGCGGCTGCGGCGCACCGGAGGGGACGGAGATTGCGGTGGAGGACATCCCCTCGCACGGAAAAGCGCAGTCCCTTACCTTGACGCTTCCGCCGCTGGGTGCGGTGCTTCTGCGCGGCCACGGAAAGCTGAAACGGAAAAAAGAGGAAACAGGAGGTACGCAAGGATGAAAAAAGAGTGTGTCGCCATGCTGCTGGCCGGAGGGCAGGGCAGCCGCCTGTATGTGCTTACGGGGCGCATGGCCAAGCCCGCCGTACCGTTCGGCGGCAAATTCCGCATTATCGACTTCCCCCTCTCCAACTGCACCAACTCCGGCATTGACACCGTGGGTGTGCTGACACAGTACCGCCCGCTGGAGCTGAACAGCTACATCGGCAACGGCCAGCCGTGGGAGCTGGACCGTATCAACGGCGGGGTGCATATCCTGCCGCCGTACCAGTCCGCCGGAGGCGCGGTATGGTACAAGGGGACGGCCAATGCCATCTATCAGAACATCGGCTTCGTCGATCTTTACGACCCGGAGTATGTTCTCATCCTCTCCGGCGACCATATCTACAAAATGGACTACTCCGATATGCTCCGCCGCCACAAGGAGGCCGGGGCGGACTGCACCATCTCCGTGATGGAGGTACCTTGGGCGGAGGCGAGCCGCTTCGGCATCATGAGCGTGGACGAGGCGGACAGCATCACCGAATTTGAGGAAAAGCCGAAGAAGCCGAAGAGCAACCTCGCCTCGATGGGCATTTACATCTTCACGTGGGCGAAGCTGCGCCGCTATCTCATCGAGGACGAGGCCGACCCGCAGAGTGAGAACGACTTTGGAAAGAACATCATCCCGAAGATGCTCCGCGCCGGGGAGAAGCTTGCGGCCTACCGCTTTGAGGGCTACTGGAAGGACGTCGGGACGCTCGACTCTCTGTGGGACGCGAATATGGATATGCTCTCCCCCGGCTCGGGGCTGAACCTGCTGGATAAGAAGTGGCGTATCTACGGGCGCACGCCCGTCTGCCCGCCGACGTATATCGGCGCACAGGGTGACATCGGCAACAGTGCCATCGCCAAGGGCTGCACCGTGCTGGGTGAGGTGAAAAACTCCGTCCTCAGCTACGGTACGACGGTCGGCGAGGGCGCGGAGGTGTCGTACACCGTGGTCATGCCCGGCGCGGTCATTGAGCCGGGTGCGAAGGTTTCCTACGCCATCGTGGGCGAGAACTGCCGCGTGGGGCGCGGCGCCGTCGTCGGCGGCGCACCGGGCAGCGTGGACTTTGACAAGTGGGGCATCGCCGTCTTAGGACCGGGGACAAGCGTCCCGGACGGCGAGGTCATCGAACCGAAAATGATGCTGGGCGCGAACGGCAAGGAGGTACGGCCATGAAGGGAATGCACGGGATCATCTTCTCCTACGAAAAAAAGAGCGGACTAAGGGAGCTGATTGAAAACCGCGTACACGGCTCAATCCCCTTTGGCGGGGACTACCGCGTCATTGACTTCATGCTCTCGAGCATGGTCAACGCGGGCATTACCGACGTGGGCGTGATTATGCACGGCAAGTGTCAGTCGCTTCTTGACCACCTCGGTTCGGGGAAAAGCTGGGATTTGAGCCGTAATTTCGGCGGTCTTGCGCTGCTGCCCGCGTTCGCCTACACGGAGCAGCGCGGCGGAGACGGACGCTTTCGCGGCAGAGTGGAGGCACTCGCCAGTGTGATGAACTACCTCAAGGGCATTCGGCAGGACTACGTGGTGCTGTCGGACGGCGACATGGTGATGAACCTGCCGCTGGAGGATGTGCTGCGCTTCCATATCGACAAGGGCGCGGACATTACCGCCGTGTGCTGCGCGGGTGTCGGCGACGAGGAGGACACCTACTTCACGCTGGACGGCACGGGGCGTATCACCGACACGGCCTACGCACTCTACACACCGCGCGGGCAGCGCTGCTTGAATGTGTTCGTGCTAAGGCGGGAGCTTCTTTTGGAGCTGGTGGCGGAGTGCGCCAGCCGCAACGGGTACAGCCTGCGGCGTGACATCTTACAGGAGATGGGGCCGCGGCTGCGGCTCTACGGCTACGTCTACGACGGCTACGCCGCGCACATTAACACGCTGCAAAGCTACTACGAGCGCAGCATGGAGCTTTTGGACAGCCGCGTGCGCAACGCACTCTTTTGCCCGGAGCGACCCGTCTACGGCAAGGAAAACGACTCTCCCTCCGGCTACATCGACCCGGACGGCGGCTGCGTCAACTCACTCATTGCCGACGGGTGCGACATTCAGGGCAGCGTGAAAAACTGCATTCTCTTCCGCAACGTGCGTATCGAGCGCGGCGCGAAGGTGGAGAACTGCATTCTCTTCAAGGACACGGTGGTAAAACGGGACGCGGTGCTGCACGGCATCATCACCGACAAATATGTGACGATTCGCGAAAATGTGACGCTCAGAGGCCACGAGAGCTACCCGGTCGTGGTGGCCAAGGGCGTGACCATCTGAGAGGCGAGCAACGGAAAATGAAAGGAGCGTGCGGCCATGCGTATTCTCTATGTCGCCAGTGAGGCGTTTCCCTTTTGCAAGACGGGCGGGCTTGCGGACGTGGCGGGCAGTCTGCCCCCGGCACTGGCCAAAAACGGTGACGAGGTGGCGGTCATCCTGCCGCTCTATCGCCAGATCGATCGGCAGTGGCGCGAGAAGATGACGTTCCGGCGCTATATCTACGTCGATCTCGGCTGGCGGCACGAATACTGCGGCCTCTGCTCGCTTGAGGCGCAGGGGGTGACGTGGTACTTTGTGGACAACGAGCATTATTTTGCCCGCAGCCGCCTCTACGGCGAGTTTGACGACGGGGAACGCTTCGCGTTCTTCTCCAAGGCGGTCATCGACCTGCTGCCGAGCCTCGAGTGGATGCCGGACGTGCTGCACTGCAACGACTGGCAGACCGCGCTCGTCCCCATCTACCTCAAGGACGTGGCGACGCGGTGGGAGGCGGTGCGGTCTATCCGGACGGTCTTCACCATTCATAATATCGAGTATCAGGGGCGGTTCGGCAGCGACACCGTGGAGCAGCTCTTTGGCTTAGACCGCGGCTGGTATGACGGCGGGACGCTGCAAATGGACGGCGACGTGAACTTGATGAAAGGTGCCATGCTCATGGCCGACGCCGTCACGACCGTCAGCCCGACGTATGCCGCGCAGCTCCGCGACCCGGCCTACGGTGAGGGGCTTTCGAGCGTGGTGGAGATGGTGAGCGGAAAAATGCACGGCGTGGTCAATGGGATCGACACCGTCAGCTACGACCCGGCGCACGACGCCGCGCTGCCGAAGCACTACGACGTGCGGCACATGAAGGGCAAGACCGCGTGCAAGGCCGCGCTGCAGGAAACTCTCGGCCTCACGCTTGAGCCGGACACGCCGCTCATCGCCATGGTGACGCGGCTGGTGGGTCACAAGGGGTTGGATCTGGTGCAGGAGGCAATGGACGCCATCATGGCCACAGGCTGTCAGTTCGTGGTGCTGGGCACGGGCGAGTGGCGGTATGAGGACTTCTTCCGCCAAAAGGCGTGGCAGTACGACACGCGGTTTTCCGCACAGCTGCTCTATTCCGAGGAGCTCTCGCGGCGTGTCTACGCCGCCGCCGACCTCTTCCTCATGCCCTCGCGCAGCGAGCCGTGCGGTCTGAGTCAGATGATCGCCATGCGCTACGGCGCAATCCCCATCGTGCGGCGCACGGGCGGCCTCGCGGACACGGTGAAGTCCTGTCAGGTGGGGCAGGCGGACGGCACGGGCTACCTCTTTGAGCAGTATAACGCCGGGGCGATGCTGGACGTGATCGGGCAGGCGACCGGGCTGTATCGCGGCGACCGCGCAGGCTTTGAGACGGTGCGCCGCCGCGGCATGAGGGCGGACTTCACGTGGGACAAGAGCGCCGCGGCCTACCGCCATATCTATGAAAACCTGCCGGGGTAAGCCCGGCGTGAGCATACGGAGGAACGACCTATATGACGTATAGCAAGGAAATGCTGAAAAAGGCCATCGTGCAGAAGCTCCGCTTGAGCTACGGCTGCACGGAAAAGCAGGCCAGCGACGGCGAGATGATGAAGGCGTGCGCAATGGTGCTGCGCGACATCATGGCCGAGCGCGGCGTGCAGACGCGCGAATGCACCGACCACGAGGAAAAGCGCGAGGTGCATTACCTCTCGCTGGAATTCCTCCTCGGGCGGAGTCTGATGAAAAACGCCTTCAATCTGCAGGTGATCGACGCCTTGACCGAGGCCATCGACGAGCTGGGCTTCAAGGCCGCCGATATTTTTGAAATGGAACCCGACGCGGGGCTTGGCAACGGCGGGCTGGGGCGGCTGGCCGCCTGCTATCTCGACAGCATGACCACGCTGGAGATCCCCGCCACGGGCTATTCCATCTGCTACGAGTTGGGTATCTTCAAGCAGAAGATTGTGGAGGGGCAGCAGGTGGAGCTGCCGGACGACTGGATGCAGCTCGGCGATGCGTGGCTGCTGCCCAAATTGCAGGAGGCCGAGGAGGTACACTTCGGCGGTAAGGTGCGCACCCGCTGGGACGACGGGCATCTGATGGTCGTGCACGAGGACTACACCCGCGTGCTGGCCGTCCCCTGCGACATGGAGATCGCGGGGTACGACACCGACCATGTCAACACGCTGCGTCTCTGGCAGGCGCGAAGCCCCAAGCCCATCGACATGAAGCTCTTCAGTCAGGGACAGTACCTCCACGCCTCGGAGGAACGCGCGATGGCCGACGCCATCAGTCAGGTGCTGTACCCGGAGGACAACCACTACGAGGGCAAGTCCCTGCGCCTCAAGCAGCAGTATTTCTTCGTGTCCGCCACGGTGCAGTCCATCACGCGCAACCACATCCAGCAGTACGGCACGCTGAAGAACTTCCACGAAAAGCACGTGATCCAAATCAACGACACCCACCCCACGCTCGTCATCCCGGAGCTGATGCGCATTCTCGTGGACGACGCCGGGATGGACTGGGACGAGGCGTGGCACATCGTCACGCACTGCGTTGCCTACACGAATCACACCGTGATGTCGGAGGCGCTGGAGGTCTGGCCGCAGCAGCTCTTTGAGACACTGCTGCCCCGCGTGTGGCAGATCCTGCAGGAGATCGCCCGCCGCTGGCAGCAGCAGGTGGAGGATTACTACCACGACCCGGCCAAGACGGCACAGCTCGCGATCATTTGGGACGGCTGCGTGCGCATGGCCAACCTGTGCATTGCCGGGAGCATGGCGGTCAACGGCGTCAGTGCGCTCCACTCCGAGATATTGCGCCGCAGCCTCTTCCGAGACGCCTGCGAGATGCAGCCCGACAAGTTCAAGAACGTCACCAACGGCGTTGACCACCGCCGCTGGCTGACGCAGGTCAACCCCGCGCTCGACAGTCTCATCCGCGATTTGACGGGCGGTGAGAGCTACCTGACGCACCCGACAGAGCTGAAAAAGCTGGAAAAGTACGTGGGCGACAAGGCCGTGCTGGCGCGACTGGACGAGATCAAGCAATCGAACAAGCGCGAGTTCGCGGCCTTCGCCAAGCGGCAGCAGAGCGTGGTGCTGAACACCGACGCCATCTTTGACGTGCAGGTTAAGCGGCTGCACGAGTACAAGCGGCAGCTTCTGAACGTTTTGCAAATTATCTACCTCTACCAACGTTTGCAGGACGACCCCGACCTCTCCCTCCCGCCGCAGACGTTCCTCTTCGGTGCGAAGGCCGCGCCGGGCTACGCCGTGGCCAAGCGGATCATCCACCTCATCAACTCGCTGGCCGACCAAATCAACAGCGACCCGCTGTGCAAGGACAGATTGCAGGTCGTCTTCTTGGAGAACTACCGCGTCTCGCTCGCGGAGGTGCTGATGCCCGCCAGCGAGGTCAGCCAGCAGATCTCCGTCGCCGGTAAGGAGGCCAGCGGCACGGGCAACATGAAGTTCATGATGAACGGCGCGCTGACGGTCGGAACGCTCGACGGCGCGAACGTGGAGATGCACGAGCTGCTCGGCGACGAGCATATGTTCCTCTTCGGCCTCAAGGCAGACGAGGCGGAACATCTGCGCCACACCTACGACCCGCTGCTTCTCTACCAGCGCGACCCGCTGCTGCGCCGCGTGCTGGACACGCTGAAAACGGGCTTCCGCGACGGCGTGACCTACGAGGATCTCTTCCAGCGGCTCGTCACAGGGGTAGACGGTCAGGCCGATCAGTATATGGTGCTGGCGGACTTCGCTGCCTACTGCGATGCGGAGTCGCGTATGCGCCACACCTATGAGGACAGGACGCGGTGGAACGCGATGAGCCTTACCAATATCGCCCGCAGCGGCGTCTTCGCCGCCGACAGGGCGATTGCCCAGTACGCCGACACCATTTGGCACGTGCCGTACAAGCAATAAACGCGCAGCGGGAGGGGACGCGCCCCCTCCCGCTGACCGTTTTCCGTCCACTTTTCGCAATACCCATTGCAATCGGGCGGCAAATGGGCTATGATAGGAGGGAAATTTTTCTCGGAGGGGAACGCTATGTGGTATGCGCTGCTGCTGGCGGCCTGTGTGGCCGCAGACCAGCTTTTGAAGCTCTGGGTCGTGAACCACCTCGACGTCGGGCAGTCCGCCGCGTTTTTGCCCGGACTGGTGCGCCTGACGCGGCTGCACAACACCGGGGCGGCGTGGGGCAGCTTTTCCGGCAAGACCGCTGTGCTGACGGCGGTGACGGTGGTGCTGCTCGCCGCCGTGGTGTGGCTCGTGGTAAAGAAGATCGTCCGTCATCCGCTGGGGCTGTGCGCCGCCATGCTGGTGCTGGGCGGCGGGATCGGGAACATGATCGACCGCGTGCTTCGCGGCTATGTGGTGGATATGTTTGATTTAGAGTTCATGGACTACCCCATTTTCAACTTGGCGGACTGCTTCGTGGTGGTGGGCGTCATCTTGGGTGCGGTCTACTACCTGTGGTTCTACGACAAGCACGACGGGAGGAAAACGCATGGTGACGGTGCTGACGGCGAGCAGTGACGACGCGGGGACGCGGCTGGACGCTTTCTTGGCCGCGAACGTACCGGCGCTGAGCCGCTCGCGCGCCTGTACACTCATCGAGGGCGGGCAGGTGACGGTGGCGGGTCGCCCGGCGGTGAAAAGCTGCCGCCTCGTCGGCGGCGAGACGGTGACGGTAGACGTGCCGCAGCGGCCGGAGGAGACGGCGCTTGCGGCGCAGGACATCCCGCTGGACGTGGTGTACGAGGACGAGGACGTGATCGTGGTCAACAAGCCCGCGGGGATGGTCGTACACCCCGCGCCGGGACATCCGGACGGCACGCTGGTGAACGCGCTGCTCTACCACTGCGGCGACAGTCTCTCCGGCATCGGCGGCGAGAAACGGCCGGGGATCGTCCACCGCATCGACCGCGACACGAGCGGCCTTATCATTGCCGCAAAAAATGACGCCGCGCACGCTTTTCTCAGTGCGCAGCTCAGTGACCACACCCTCGCGAGGACGTATGAATGCCTCGTGACGGGTGGCATGAAGCAGGACAGCGGCACGGTGGACGCGCCCATTGCGCGCCACCCCACCGACCGCAAGAAGATGGCCGTAGCGGCGGGCGGCCGCCGCGCCGTGACGCATTGGGAGGTCGTGGCGCGCTACCCCGGCGTGACCCATGTGCGCTGCCATCTTGAGACGGGGCGGACGCACCAAATTCGCGTCCACATGGCCTACCTCGGCCACCCCATCTTGGGCGACACGGTCTACGGCGCGAAAAAGCCCGTGCCGGGGCTGACCGGGCAGTGCCTCCACGCCGTGGGTCTGCAATTCATCCACCCCCGCACCCACGAGACGGTCCGCCTTACCTGCCCGCTGCCGGAGGAGTTCGTGCGTATGCTCGAAAAGCTGGGGAGGAAGTAAAAATGAAAATGAAACGCCGGGAACTGCGGTTCCCGGCGTTTTGTCGCGGATATTCGTTTTGCCTGTGGCAAGGGCGGGCTTAAAGATTTCTTAATCCGTCGGCTGCTTGTTTCTTAATCGCGCTTTTATTACCATAGAGGCAGAAAGAACGAAAGGATGTGCCTCTATGGAGACGACACTGCGTACCATCAACGCCGTGATTTCGGCGCTGTTTTTCATCTGCTACACCTACCAATTTCTCTACATTCCGCTGGTGCTGGCGAAAAAGCCGAAGCCGCTTTCTGCACCGCCGAAACGCCACCGCTTCGCGGTGCTGATTGCCGCGAGGAACGAGGCGCGTGTTCTCTCCGGGCTGTTGGAGAGCCTGAGGGCGCAGAGCTACGATATGTCCCTCGTGACGGTGTTCGTGGCGGCGGACAACTGCACCGACCGCACCGCCGACCTCGCCCGCGAACACGGCGCGGTGGTGTACGAGCGGTTCAACCAGCTGAACGTGGGCAAGGGCTACGCGCTGGATTTCCTGCTCCAGCACATCGGCGCGGACTACCCGGCGGGGTTTGACGGCTACTTCGTCTTCGACGCGGACAACGTCCTCGCCCCGGACTACATAGAGCGGATGAACGAGACGTTCTCCGACGGCCACGAGATCGTCACGGGCTACCGCAACAGCAAAAACTTCGGCGACAACTGGATCAGTGCGGGGTACGCCCTGTGGTTTCTGCGTGAGAGCCGCTACCTCAACGCGGCGCGGACGCGGCTAGGCAGCAGCGCGGCCGTGGGCGGCACGGGCTTCCTCTTCTCGCGGCGCATTTTGGAAGCGAGCGGCGGCTGGCGGTTCTACCTCTTGACCGAGGACATTGAGTTCTCCGTCTACCACATCCTGCGCGGGGAGAAAATCGCCATGTGCGAAAGGGCCGTCCTCTACGACGAGCAGCCGACCGATTTTCGCCAGTCCTGCCGCCAGCGTCTGCGCTGGGCGAAGGGCTACGTGCAGGTGTTCCTGCGCTACGGCGGGCAGCTCCTGCGCGGCGCGGCCAAGGGGAGCTGGAGCTGCTTTGATATTTCGATGTCCATCCTCCCGGCGTTTATCCTGACGTCGGTGTGTCTGCTGGTCAATGCCGCACTGTCGGTGATGGGACTGGTGCAGGGCGTGGGCGCGTGGTTCGCGCTGCGGTCGCTGCTGGAATGCTTCGGCGGTATGCTGGCCACGCTGCTGGTGCTGGGCGCAATCACCACCGTCACCGAGTGGCGGTATATCGCCGCCGAGACGTGGCAGAAGCTCGTCTACACCGTCACGTTCCCGCTCTTCATGCTGACGTACCTGCCCATCTCGCTGGCAGCACTGTTCATGAAGGTGGAATGGAAGCCCATCCACCACTCCGTGCGCCTTGGCAGCATCCCCTCGCCGCTTGAAAACTGAGGGCTTGCCCTACTGCGTGAAAAAGGGTATGATGGAACTATATCTCACCACAGGAGGCCGCCATGTATACCATCCTTGTCGTTGACGACGAAAAAGACATCGTCTCCGCGCTGGAGATCTATCTCAAGGCCGAGGGCTACCGCGTTCTCACCGCCTGCGACGGGCGGGAGGCGCTGTCCGTCGCCGCGCGCGAGGACGTCCACCTTATTCTCATGGACATTATGATGCCCGTGATGGACGGTCTGACCGCGATGGCGCAGCTGCGGCAGACGAGCAACGTCCCCGTCATCCTCCTGACAGCCAAGAGCGAGGACACCGACAAGGTGCTGGGACTGAACGTAGGCGCGGACGACTACATCACCAAGCCCTTTAACCCGGTGGAGATGCTGGCACGGGTACGCTCACAGCTGCGGCGATACTTGCAGCTCGGCGGCGGGCAGGTGCAGCCGTCCACGCTCATCATCGGCGGTATCTGCATGGACGACAACGCCAAAACCGTCACCGTGGACGGGGAGGCAGTGTCGCTGACACCCAAGGAATACGACATTCTCCGCTTTCTCATGCAGAACGCCGGGACGGTCTTCTCGCCCAGCGAGATCTACCGCCGCGTGTGGGACGATATGCCCCTCAACGCCGCCGGGGCGATTGCCGTCCACATCCGCCACCTGCGGGAGAAGCTGGAGATCGACCCCTCCGAGCCGCGCTATATCAAGGTCGTGTGGGGGAAGGGCTACAAGATGGAGGGGAGGCTGACATGAAACGGTTTTGGGATAAAACTTGGGCGAAGCTCGCCGCCTTTTTCCTGACGCTGGTGTTCGGCGCTCTGACCGCCCTCGGCGTTGCGG
The DNA here is from genome assembly GCA_963631875.1 of Firmicutes bacterium CAG:341. Taxonomy (GTDB): domain Bacteria; phylum Bacillota; class Clostridia; order Oscillospirales; family Oscillospiraceae; genus Vescimonas. Next base: position 16,039 of record CAVGSO010000019.1, read on the forward strand.
GGGTCGCCGTGCTGGCCGGATATGAGGCGTTTCTGGACGGCGGCGCGTACCTGCGGGAGTCGCTCTATCAAAGTGCGTGCTGCGACGCCATCAGCGATGCGGACTTCTACCTGCGCAACGCGCTCATCAACGCGGGCGTGCTGGCGGACGATGTGGCCGTTTTCGAGGATGCCTATGACGGCGACACAGACACGACCGCAGACACGGACATTTCCGCCGAGGCGCAGGCGCAGATGCTCGCCGATTTGCCCCGCCTCTTCGCCGAGGGCTTCTCGCGGGAGGCCTCCGCGTGTCACCTGACGGTCAGCGACGGCGGCGCGGGCGAGCTGAACTTTGAGAATTTTGCGCTGACGGACGGCGACACGCCGCTCTATGCCACGCAGGAAAATCTTGTCTACGCCCTCGCGGACGGCGGCACGATCACCGTCACCATCTCCGCCGAGCTGCTGCGCACGGAGAACGCGCCGAGCTACACCTACCTGCTGCTGGAATGGCTTCTCAACCACACGGGGCTGACCGTGGCGCTGACGGCGCTGTGCCTTGCGCTGACGCTGTTTTGCTTCGGCTTTCTCATGGCCTCCTGCGGCCACTGGCAGGGAAAGGCCGGCATCCACCTGACGTGGTTCGACCGCCTCCCTATCGACGTGCTGCTGCTCGTGCCGGCCGTGCCGTTGTGCTTCTTTTGGGACGAGGGCTATTTCGGTTATCTGCCCGGGGCATGGCTCCTGATCGCGCTCCTCGCCGTCTTCTCGCTGCTGTTTCTGTGCGCCCTCGCCGCGCAGTGCAAGGCGGGAACGGTGGTGCGGGGGTCGCTGATCGCGCGGCTGTGCCGCCTCGTCTGGCGTATCGTCCGCATGGCGGCGCTGAGCGTGTACCGCATCGCCGTCAGGCTGCCGCTGATTTGGAAAACGGCACTGGCGGGGCTGGCGCTGGCGCTGACGGAGTTCTATCTTTTTACGCACAGCTACTGGGGGCGTGCCGACGCCGAGTTTCTGATACTGAAGCTCGTGGAGCTGCTGGCGGTACTGTACGTGGCCGTGAACCTGCGCGTGCTGCAAAAGGGCGGCGAGAATCTGGCGGGCGGCGACTTTTCCTCCCCCATCGACACACGGTATCTCATCGGCGACTTCAAGCGGTACGGCCGGCGCATGAATGAGCTGCGCTCCGGCATGGAGCGGGCGGTGCAGGAGCAGACGAAGGCCGAGCGCATGAAGACAGAGCTGATTACCAACGTCTCCCACGACATCAAGACGCCGCTGACCTCCATCGTCAACTACGTGGATCTGCTGCAAAAGATCGACGTGCAACCGGAGACGGCGCGGGAGTATATCGCCGTGCTGGATCGGCAGAGCCGCCGCCTGAAAAAGCTGACGGAGGACTTGGTGGAGGCGTCGAAGGCGTCCTCCGGGGCGCTCCCGGTCGAGCTTCAGGTGACGGACGTGGCCGTGCTGTTTGAGCAAATCATCGGCGAATATCAGGAGCGGCTCGCCGACTGCCGATTGACGCTCGTGGCCAAGCCGCCCGAGCAGCCCCTCTCCGTCTACGCCGACGGGAAGCTTTTAAGCCGCGTCATGGACAACCTCGTCAGCAACGTCTGCAAGTACGCCCTCGCGGACACGCGGGTCTACGCCGTGGCCTCGTTTGACGAGCAGAGCGTGACCATCAGCTTCAAGAACGTCTCCCGCGCCGAGCTGAACGTCTCTCCCGACGAGCTGATGGAGCGCTTTGTCCGGGGCGACGCCTCCCGCCACACCGAGGGCAGCGGGCTGGGGCTTTCCATCGCGGGCAGCCTCGTCCGCCTGATGGGCGGCACGTTCCGCCTCGCCATCGACGGCGATCTCTTCCGCGCCGACATCACGCTCCCCCGGGCGTGATGGAAACGGAAAAATCCGCCGCAGCTGCGTTCACCATGCTGTTGGATGAAATTCATATGATTTTCCCCCTCCCCTCTCCCGATAGGACACACGGCAGGGTAAAATAGCCGCCGCGTTCACAGAAATCTCCCCGGAATATTGACATGGCGGGGCTGGCGTTTTATTATTATTGTCGGTATATTAGGATCGGCAGATTTTCGAGATGATCCTCGGGAGGTGGATATTCGATGGCAGAGAGCGGTATTGTGCGCTCCGTGGCGAAGGCGATGGAGCTTTTGCAGCGGCTGAGCGACAGTCCCCAGCCCCTGACGCTGACGGAGCTGGCGCGGCAGGCCGGGCTGCCCAAGACCACGGCCTTTGGCCTTTTGAACACGCTGCGCCAATACGACGCGGTGACGCAGACGCCGGATGGCCGCTACGCGCTGGGGATGCGGCTGTTCGAGTTCGGCTGCCGCGTCAGCCGCGGGTGGGAGATTACCGGGGCGGCACGGCCGTTTTTGGAGCATTTGGCCGCCGCGACACAGGCATCGGCGGTGCTGTCCGTCCACGAGGGCAATCACATCATCACCATCGATCAGGTGCAAAGCACAAGTGCGCTGCGCGTGGTGTCGGACGTGGGCGGGCGGCTGCCCGTGTACTGCACGTCGCAGGGCAAGGTGTTCTTGGCCGCGATGTCGCGCTCGCAGGCGCTGTCCCTGCTGGGCCGTCAGCCGCTCACGGCGTGGACGCCGCACACCATCACCGATGCAGAGCAGCTTCTCTCCGCCTTAGAGCAGGTGCGGCGACAGGGCTACGCCGTGGAGGACGGCGAGTACCGTATCGGCCTGCGCTCCATCTCCGCGCCCGTGCGGAGTGTAGACGGAGAGGTGCGCTACGCCGTGGGGATTGTGGGAATGTTCCGCAGCACGCGCTCCGAGGAATTCCGTCAGGCCACGGCGCAGGTCGTCTCCGCCGGGGAGATGCTCTCCGCCGCGCTGGGCTATCAGAGAAAAGAGGTGTGAGGGATGAACAAGAAACGTATCCGGCAGATGGATCTCACATTGCGCCGCAGGCTCTCCGACCGAAGCAGCGTTGAATGGCTGGCGGGGCGGGAGAGCTTCCTCTCGCTGCCGGAGGGTGAGAGCTATATGCAGCGGTTTGCGCCGCTTTTTGACGGCACGAGGCTGCGCTGCGCCGATGTGCTGAAGCTGTGCCGCCCGGAGCTGGACAAGCTCTGCCCCGAAGCGCCGACGTCGGGCTGGCTGACGTACAGCTATGATTTTGCCCGACACCTGCTCTACCCGGAGCAGGTGATCGACGAGTCCTGCGCGCCCGGCGCGGTGCTGTTTTTGTCTATATTACAGGTGCTGTTCGCCGCCGAGGATGAGCTTTTGCCGTCCGACCCCGCGTACACCTTTGATTTTCTCCGGGAGGACGAGCTTTCGGGCTGTGCCTGCGCCGCGTCCTACGCAAAATTCCTGCGCCAGTGGCGGCGGGAGTACGTCTATGAGATGATGCGCCTCGGGCTTGAGGTCACGCCGTACCGCACGCTGGAGCATATCGCCGGGGTGCATCACGTGGCACTGACGGCGGCGCGCGCCCTGCGCCGAAGCGGCACGGCGGTCGATCTCGCCCTCGTCTCCGGCGCGGCGGCCGGACACGACATCGGCAAATTCGGCTGCAAGCCGGGCGAGCGCGTGCCGTACCTGCACTACTACTACACCGACGAGTGGTTCCGCCGCTGCCGCATGACGGACATCGGCCACGTCGCCACCAACCACTCCGTGTGGGACTTAGAGCCGGATTACCTGTCCGTGGAGGCGCTGCTGCTCATCTACGCCGACTTCCGCGTCAAGCAGACGCACGACGAGACGGGGCGGGAGGTCACGCATATCTCCACGTTGGGTGAGGCGTTTCAGGTCATTCTCGCCAAGCTGGACGACGTGGACGGGGAGAAAAAGCAGCGCTACACCCGCGTTTACGCCCGCTTGCAGGACTTTGAACGCTATATGATCGACCGCGGCGTGGACGTGACGCTGCAGGGCGGCGACACCGAGCCGCTGCCGGAGAAACACGCCGCGCTGATGACCGACGATGAGGCGCTCCACGCGCTGACGATGCGCTGCGTGGCGCACAATATGGAGCTGATGGCGCGGCTGACCGACCAGCAGAGCTTTGCGCGGCTCTTGGAGCTGGCGCGCGGCGAGACGAACTGGCGGCGTCTGCGCGCCTATCTGAGCGTATTTGAGAGCTATTCGCTCTACCTGCACATCCCGCAGAAGCTGCTGACGCTCGCATTCCTCTACGAGCTGCTGATGCACCGCGAGGGCGACATTCGCCGTCAGGCGGCGGCGCTGCTGGGCGAGATCATCGCCGGGTTCCACGCGGGCTACGCCAAGGAGCGCCCCGCCGGGAGCCGCCCCGACCCGCGCTCGACGACCGACGTGGAGCAGTGGCGGCTGTACCTTGATAAAATGCTCTACCCCGACCATCGCCTCATGCCGCAGCACCGCCGCTGGATCGGCTACGCGATGAAGTTCGCCGTCATCTCGCTGCTCAGTCACAGTCCCGGGCGGGAGGAGCGCTTCCTCGCCCCGGTGTTCGCCTACTACCGCAGGCCGGAGGAGACGGAGGACGCGGTGGCGTTCCAGCTCTTGGATATGGCAGCTTCGCTGCCGGAGCGTGCGCTGACGAGCGCGCACAGCCGCGAGCTGTGCGACTTTGCGGTGGTCATGTGCCGCCGTGACGATTTGACGGTGCGGCTGGCCGCTGTGCTGCTGCTCGATCGGCTGCACCGACTGTACCCGGAGCTGGATGCGCCGCTGTCGGCCATCCGCACCGTGAAATGCGACGACAGCGCCACGCTGCGCTGGCTGCGCACCGACCTTCTCGGGCGCGACGCGCCGCTGCTGCTGCCGGAGGAGGTGGTGTCGGAGATCTTCCTCGACAACCTCAAGACCGCAACGCCGTGGATCACGAAGCAGGCCAATCTGCGCTTGCTGACCGACTTTGCCCGCAGCGGCAAAAGCCCTGCGCTGCATATCGCCACGCACCTTTCCAATCTCATCAAGGTCAGTGACCGCGTGACGGTGCGCCACAGCGCGGGCAACGCGCTCTTAGAGCTTGCGCCGCGCCTGAGCGTCGATCAGCGCAACGAGGTGGCGGTGGAGCTGTGCCGCGGGCTGGAGCTGGGGCAGCAGGAATTCACGAAATATATCCCCGACTATCTCGGCCGCTTTGCCCTGTGGCTGCCGCCTGCGGAGCTGAACGAGGTGCTGGACGACCTGCACGTGAACCTCAGCTCATCGGACAGCCGCGTGACAGCCTCCGTGCTGGACACGGTGGGCATCATCTATGAAGAATACGACGTCTACCGCACCCGCTTCCCGGAGACGGATGAGCCGTACCGCCGCCGCCGTGAGCGGCTGCTGGGGATGCTCATGCGAGGCCTGTGCGGCATTGACGACGCCACGCGGCAGGAGGCGATGTTCGTCCTCGGCCGCCACGTCTTCGGCTCTCCGGAGCTGAGCCGCTACGAAAAACGCCGCGCGTTCCTGCTCACGGAGCGCAAGCTGCTCGCCTCGCACTACGAGACGCCCGACAGCGAGCTGACGTTTTACTACCGCGCCTTCATGCTCGGCAAGCTCTACCGCTTCATCACCGAGGAGCGGCTCTTCCACGCCGGCTTCGACTTCGGCACGCCGCGCCCCGTGGCGTTCTTCCCCGGCACGTTCGACCCCTTTACCCTGTCGCACAAGGGGATCGTCCGCGCCATCCGCGACCTCGGCTTTGAGGTGCTGCTGGCCATCGACGAGTTCTCATGGTCGAAGCGCACCCAGCCCTACCGCGTCCGCCGCCGTATCGCGGCCATGTCCGTGGCGGATGAGTTCCACGTTCACATCTTCCCGGAGAATTTCCCGGTAAATATCGCCAACCCCGAAAACCTGCGCCAGCTTCGCCGCGCCTTCCCCGGGCGGAGCGTCTCCATCGTGGTCGGCAGCGACGTGGTGGCGCACGCCTCGTCCTACCAGAAGCCGCCCGCGGAGGACTCCATCCACACGTTTGACCACGTCATCTTCCGCCGCACCGAGCCGGACGCGGAGCCGGCCGACTATTCCTGCATCACCGCGCGGGTGGTGGAGCTGACGCTGCCGCCGCAGCTGGAAGAGATTAGCTCCACGCGCATTCGTGAGGCCGTGGACGCCAACCGCGACGTCTCGAACCTCATCGACCCCACGGTGCAGGATTTCATCTATCGGCGCGGCCTCTACCTGCGCGAGCCGCAGGATAAGCCCGTGCTGCGCACGGAGGATCTCTCGTTCCTCCCCGCCGACATCCGCGAGACGGCCTCGTTCCTGCGCACCATGCTGCCCCGCGCCACGGTCGAGAGCCTGACGCAGCTTTTGCAGCGGTGCGGCGATGATGTGATGGTCTGCCGCGACGCGGAGGGCGCGGTGCTGGGCGCGGCGTCCTACCGCTGCCTCGACAGTCAGAACCTCTTCGCCCGGCTGGGCGACCCCGCGCTCTCGTCGCTCGTGCGGCAGAACGCGGGCGGCCACACGCTGCTCATCAGCGGCCTCTTCGTCCCGCGCGGCGAGCGGCAGAGCGACCTCTGCCAGCTCCTTGTCACGGAGGTGCTGACACTGGCGCTAAGCCGCGAGTATACCTACGGCCTGTACTGCCCCTTGGAGGGTGCAGCCTCCGGCTACGGGCGGCAGACGCTGCTCTTGCAGGGCTTCCTCCCCATCGGGGAGGAGAGTGACGTGCTGGCGGTCGATATGCGCTGCCCCATCGTGCTGAGCCGCAACGTGGCCACTGCCATTAAAGCCCCGTTCAGCACCTCGCCGCGCGTCCTCTCCGCCATCGGCGGCGCACATCGGCGGCTGCAGGCGGCCTTGACGCATTTGCAGCCCGGCTCGCTGGTGCTGAGCCTCTCGGCGGGCGTCATCTACCACCGCCTATTGCAGCACATCACCGCCCGCAACGGTGTTCCCGCCGAGCCGGTCACACCCCGCATTCTCGGCCCGGACATCTGCGTCCCCTACGGCAAGATCCTGCGCGGCGTGGTCGTCCCCAACACCGTGACGAAGACGCTGCGCACCGACAAGGTCTACGAGCCGGATCTGAGCCGCTATTCCATTGAGGCGTACCCGGACTATTCGCCGCTGCCCGATCAGGTGCGCACCATCCACGCCTTTGACCGCCCGGTCATTTTGGTGGACGATATGCTCCACGACGGCAAGCGTATCCGCCGCCTCGCGCCCCTCTTTGCCGCCACGAACACCCCTGTGGACATGGTGCTGGTCGGCTATCTGACCGGGACGGGACGGGACTTGATGGAGCAGCTCGGCTACGAGGCGGAGGCCATCTACTACCTGCCCAACCTGCGGCTTCGCTTTGTCGAGTCCACGCTCTACCCGTTCATCGGCGGCGACACCATCCGCCGCAGTGAGAGCTTGCCCGGCGGCTTGCAGCCCGCCGTGAACCGCATTCTGCCCTACGCCGCGCCGGAGTTCGCCGGAATGGACGAGAAGACGGCGTGGGAGCTGAGCCTCTGCTGCCTTGAGAACGCGCGCGACATCCTGCTCGCACTGGAGACGGAGTTCCGCGCGCTCTACGCCCGCAACCTGACGCTGAACCGACTGGGCGAGGCGGTCATTCTTCCGCTCTGCCCCGACAAGGGCGGCTGCACCTACGATATCAGCCGCGCCGCCAGCGCGTGCTTGGAGGGCGACATCGAAATTCTCAAGCGGATGCGCCCCGCCGAGTGAAAAGGAGTTCTATCATGGAAATTTTCAACACCGCGCCGCTCTCCCTCCCGAAAAAGTCCCGCGTCACGCTGCTGGCGCTGGGCGACGTGGGCAGCACGCTGCTCATGGGTCTGCGGCTGCTGGGTGGGGACGTCATCTCGTCCATCGGTATCTGCGACGTGCGTGAGAATGCGGCGGCGCGCTGGGAGTTCGAGCTGAACCAAATCGTCCCGCCCAGCGGCGAGGCGCTGCCTGAGGTGGACATCATCGCCCCGGAGCAGCTCTTTGACGGGGACGTGTTCCTCTTCTGCGCCTCCCGCATGATTCCCGACACCTCCGTGGTGCAGGGCGACGTGCGCATGGCGCAGTACGGCCTGAACCGGGAGCTGGTGGGGCAGTACGCCCGTATGGCGCGGGAGAAACGCTACCGCGGTCTCTTCGCCGTGGTCAGTGACCCGGTCGATCCCCTCTGCCGCCGGGCGCTGCGCGAGAGCAACAAAAACGAGCGCGGCGTCTACGACGGCGGGGGGCTTTCCCCGGCGCAGGTGCGGGGCTTCGGCCTCGGCGTGATGCACGCCCGCGCCGTCTACTTCGCCCGCCGCGATCCGCGCTTCGCCGCCTATCTCACGGAGGGGCGCGCTTTCGGCCCGCACGGCGAGGAGCTGGTGCTGGCCAACTCCCTGACGCACTATGACGACGCGCTCTCCCGTGAGCTGACGGAGAAGGTGGCGCACGCCAATTTGGAAATGCGAAAGCTGGGCTTCAAGCCCTACGTCGCCCCGGCGCTCAGCTCCGGCGCGCTGACGCTGCTGTCGCTGCTGCGCGGCGAGTGGCACTACGCCTCCGTGTACGACGGGCGGGTGTTCATGGGCTGCCGCAATCGCTTGACGGACAGCGGCGCGGAGACGGAGAACATCCCCCTGCCGCCCGCGCTGCAGCAGCGCCTCGCAGAGACGAGAGCGAAGCTGGACGCGATCGAATAAGGAGGCATATCATGCTCACCGTGCTGCTCCCCGAAAATGAATACGCGCCCGCGCTCCGCACCCTGCTGCTGCCCCTGCTGCCGCCCGGCAGCGTCCTCCGCGACCCCGATGCAGGGCTGGACGGCCTTCACGGCCAACGGCTGCTCTTTGCCGTCGCGCTCGACGAGGGCGGCTGCAATGAGGCGTACTACCGTATGCTCTCGCGGCTGCGCCGCAGTGAGACGCTGCTGGCGGGCTGCATCGCGGGCTGCATCGTCACCGGGGTGGGGGAATTTTACACCAAGGACGTGGCGCGGGACATGGTCTTCGCCGCCAATCAGGCGGGCTGCGCGTTTTTGGGCCGTCCCTTGGTGGAGGCCACCGGGTCGCTGCGCAACTTCCGCACACAGGCGCTCGTCGGCGGCGTGGACGAGGAGACGGCCTTTCATGCCGCCGTCTCGGAGCTGCTGGAGCGGCTGACGACGTGGCAAAGGCCCGCGCCCATCCGCCGCGTGCTGGCACTCCACGCCTCGCAGCGCGCCACCTCCAACACGCTGGCACTGTGGGAGCTGGTCAAGGCGGGACTGCCCGACGGCCTCGAGGTGCAGGAGATCTGCCTGCGCAACGGCACGATGGCCGACTGCAACGGGTGCAGCTACACCGCCTGCCTCCACTTCGGCGAGCAGGGCGGCTGCTTCTACGGCGGGCCGATGGTGGATGAGGTCTACCCCGCCCTGCGCCAAAGCGACGCGCTGGTCATGCTGTGCGCTAACTATAACGACGCGCTCGCCGCCAACCTGACGGCCTGTATCAACCGCCTGACCGCGCTCTTCCGCCAGACGCGGATGTACGACAAGCGCCTGTTCGGGCTGGTCGTCTCGGGCTATTCCGGCGGCGATCTGCTGGCACGGCAGCTCATCTCCGCGCTGAACATGAACAAGTCCTTCCTCCTGCCGAGCCATTTCTGCCTGATGGAGACGGCCAACGAGCGCGGCAGCCTCGTCAAGCTCCCCGGTATCGCCCGCCGCGCCGCCGATTTCGCCCGCCATCTCGCTGAAAGCTGAATATCCCTGCGCCCGCGCGGGAAGAATACCTCTATCATGTATGACGGAGGTATTGACCATGAAGGCTGTCGTGCTGCAAAAGGCGTGTATCCGCTGCGGACTGTGTGCCGGGCTGTGTCCCGCCGTGTTCGCGCAGGAGGGCGACGAGACCGCCCGCGTGCTGACCGACCCCATCCCTGACGAACAAAAAATCGGCGTTCAGGAGGCGGCGGATAGCTGCCCCGTCGCCGCCATTGAGGTGACGGTGTGAACCGCCGCCGATGAGCGGGACGCGCGGAAACGAAAAAAATAAAAAATAGGGCTTGCAAAACGGCGCGATATGTGGTATTCTGTATGAGCTGTCTGAGAAAACAGAATATCCGGGTGTGGCGAAGTTTGGTATCGCGCTTGAATGGGGTTCAAGAGGCCTCGAGTTCGAATCTCGACACTCGGACCAGCTAACGATGATCCGAACACGTTATCTAAATGGGTAATGTGTTCGGATTTATCATTTCCATTGAGAATATCTTCTGATGAATGAGGACGGGATGATTGATTCCCGTCCTCGTCTTTTTCCATTGCACCTAATGTGGTTCTAGTGGTTAATGCCACGCATCAATCTTTGAAACTGCGAGAAGCTTACCGCCCATTTTCCTTT
>CAVGSO010000020.1:0-24913 GCA_963631875.1 Firmicutes bacterium CAG:341
AACCGATGAAAGCACAGTATGCCATTCTTCGCTTTGCCAAGTACAAGGGACCGGAAATTGGGCATATCGAGTCCCATAACGAACGCACCAAGGAGAAATACGCCAGCAATCCCGACGTGGACACATCCCGCAGTCACCTGAATTTCCATCTGGTGACGCCGCAATGCAAGTATCGCGCCGAGGCAGAAAAGCAGATTGCTGAAGCAGGCTGCCGCACGCGGTCAGACAGTGTGCGCGTGGTGGAGGCGCTGGTGACGGCCAGTCCGGAGTTTTTCAAGGGTAAGAGGGAATCCGAAGTCAGAGCCTACTTCACCGAGGCGCTGAATTTCATCGAGAAGTATCAAGCCAAGGACACGATTATTTCCGCCGTGGTGCATATGGACGAGAAAACGCCCCATATGCACCTTTGTTTTGTCCCGCTGACAAAGGACAAGCGACTCAGCGCCAAAGAAATCGTTGGCAACAAGAAAAAACTGACATGGTGGCAGGATGAATTCTGGAAGCACATGGTCGGGAAATATCCCGATCTGGAACGTGGCGAGAGTGCCAGTGAGACCGGACGCACTCACATCCCGCCAAGGCTGTTCAAGGAGGCTGTCCACCTGAACCGGATGAAGGAGCAGATCATGGCGATTCTGAATGACAGCAATCCCTTCAACAAAAAATCCAAGGTAGAGGAATTGGAAACGCTGCTGGACAAGTACGTTCCCGGTGTAGAGGCCATGAGGACAAAGCTGAAAAAGTATGACAAGACCTACAAGGAGCTGACCGCAGAAAATGCGGAACTGGAAAAGGAACTCAACTCTGCGTCCCGTGAGAGCATTCAGAAAAAACTGGAGATTCAGCGCAAGCTTTCCGAGCTGGATGAGCTTCGCCGCACCGTGGATGCCATCCCCCATGAGGTTATCCGTGCTTACACAGCACAGAAATACGTGCATCACGGTCGAATGAATCAGGAAATCTGAGGCAATAATAAACACGAAACGGAGGAATTCTATGGCAGAAATCAAGGAAATGAAGCCGGGCATGACTGAACAGAAAAAGCAGGCTGTCATCGAACAGCTCTGGCTGACTTATTACAACGATACGCTATTTGCAAAGGGACTGATCACGGAAGAACAGCGCAATAAGATGCGTTTGATGATCAAGAGCCGTACTGCTGCCAAAACGCGATAAGATAAATAGGGCGGCAATCGTGAGAGACACGGTTGTCGCCCAAATTTTTTTGACAACTTTTCAGATCATCTTGAAAAGTTCGTTTATTTGCGATATAATATTTGTATATGATGATATAGCGAACTTTTTAGAAAGGAACTATTATGGATATACATTCTGTCAGACAACAGCTGCGGATGAAAAGCATCTACGATATTCCGCTTCGGGTAACCTACTATGCCCGTGTTTCCTCAGAATCGGATGAGCAGCTGAACTCTCTGGGCAACCAGATCAGTTATTACGAAGATTTCATCAGGAAGAACGCTGCGTGGACATTCGTGCCGGGATATATCGACGAAGGGCTGTCCGGTATCTCCACCAAACGCCGTGAGAATTTCAATCGAATGGTAGACGATGCCGAGACCGGTAAATTTGATCTTGTCATCACGAAGGAAATCTCACGCTTTGCCCGTAATACGCTGGACTCCATCCAGTATACCAGACAGCTGCTGAATGCGGGAGTAGGTGTCTTTTTCCAGAACGACAACATCAATACCTTTGACGAGGACTCCGAACTTCGTCTGTCCATCATGTCCTCCATCGCACAGGATGAGCTCCGCAAGCTGTCCTCCCGTGTGAAATTTGGGCATCAGCAGGCCATCAAGCAGAATGTAGTGCTGGGCAACAGCCGCATCTTTGGATATATCAAAAATGATGGCCGTTTGGTTATAGATGAAGATCAGGCTGTGATGGTTCGTGAACTGTTTGAGTTGTATGCCACCGACGAATACTCCATGAAACAGCTTGAAACCCTGTTCTGGGAAAAGGGGTACCGCAACCACAACGGCAAGAAAATAGCCCACTCCACCATGTCGGGCATGATCTCCAATCCCAAGTACAAAGGATACTATGTGGGCAACAAGGTCAAGGTGGTGGATATGTTCACCAAAAAACAAAAATTCCTCCCGCCGGAGGAATGGGTTATGTTTAAGGATGAAACCGGAGAAATCGTACCGGCTATCGTTTCCGAAGAACTGTGGGAGCAGGCTAATGCCGTACTTCGCAGGAGAAGCGAGGATGTGAAGAACCGTCAGGGTGTCTGTAATCATGCCAACCTTCTGACCGGCAAGCTGTTCTGTACCCATTGTGGTACACCTTACTACCGCCGTGACTCCGTGGACAGGCAGGGTAACAAAAATTCCAAGTGGGTCTGCTCCGGGAAAATCAACAATGGCAAAGACAGCTGTGATTCCATCCCCATTTATGAAAAAGAACTGATTCCTCTGCTCTTTGAGGTGTTCCGTGATACAAAAGAAGCCTCCGCTGCTATGCTGGAAGAATACGAGCGGATGTACCGTGCCATGACCAGCGACAGCAATATTGAGAAGAAAATCGAGTCAGCACAGGCAACCATTGAGCTGACTCTGAAAAAGAAAAGCAAGCTGCTGGAATTAGTTGCGCTGGATAGTATCACTCCCGCTGATTTTAAGTCCATGACGGCACAGTGCAACGCCGACATCAAAGCCGCTGAACAGGAGCTTGCCGAGCTTCGAGAACAGCAGGAATCCAGCGAGGAGTTTCGCAACAACATGGAGCGTATCCGCAAGGTGCTTCGGGATGCCGAGCGTGACTGTCAAAACGGCGAGATCACCAAGGAATTTATCGATACCTTTATTGATAAAATCTTTGCTACGCCGGAGGGTGACGGCACTATGCGGCTGGACATCAAGATTTTCACGGGTGAAAGCTGTGAAAAGTATCTGCAAAAACTGAAAAGAAGGGCAAATTTCGAAGGTTGTACGGGTCACATGTTCAAGAAAATGATCGAGTCCTACGAGAAGAACCTGTAACAAGGCGCAGCGGAACTCCGCGCGAAAACACGCAAAACAGAAGTGAAAAACAGGGACGGCGCACCGCGCCGTCCCTGTTTACAATTTGCTTATTCGTTTGCGTCGAATTTCTTAGAAGAAGATGGCCCAACCGAGGAAGCCGAGGCAGGCGACGACACCCGTGAAGATCGTGACCACCACGAGGTAGCCCATGATGTCGCGGGCGGACAGCTTGGCGATACCCAGTGCAGGCAGCGCCCAGAACGGCTGGATCATGTTCGTCCACTGGTCGCCCCAAGCAATCGCCATGGCGGTACGGCCATTCTCGATGCCCATGGCCATGCCGGCGGGCATCATGATGGGACCCTGCACGGCCCACTGGCCGCCGCCGGAGGGAACGAAGAAGTTGACGATACCGGCTGCCAGGAAGGACAGCATGGGGAACGTCACGTTGGTGGAGATGTTGACGAAGAACTCGGAAATCACGCTGGCCAGCGACACGCCCTCGTCGTTCGCCGCGACCATGATGCCCATGATACCGGCGTAGAACGGGAACTGGAGCAGGATGCCGGCCGCGCCGGCGGCGGCGTCGGTGATGGCGTCCACATAGCGGCGCAGGTCGCCGTGGAGCAGCAGACCGAGGAACAGGAAGATCATGTTCACGATGTTCAGGCCCAGGGTGAAGCCGTTCTGCACGAAGTAGTACACGATGTAGCCGAAGCCCATGATGACGGTGATGAGCCACAGGATCTTGGAATGCTCCATCTTGTCAGCGGGGGTATCGACGGAGTAGGTACGCTCCTCCTCGTCCACGAGCAGGGCGGGGTTGACGGTGACGGTATGCTCCTTGTCGGGGTGCATGGCGTAGTTGACGAAGGGCATGAACACAAGGATGACGCCGACCATGATCAGGTTCATGGGGTGGAAGACGGTATCGGTGATGGGTGCCTGATACAGCACGCCGCCGAAGTCCTTACCGGTAACGAGGTCCAGAGGGATGGAGCCGGACAGACCTGCGTGCCAAATCACGAAGCCGGAGTAGGCGGAGGCGATCAGCAGAGGATAGTCCACGGTGGGAACGCGGCGCACGACCTCTTTGGCCAGCAGCGCGCCGATGACCAGGCCGAAGCCCCAGTTCAGCCAGCAGCAGATGGTGGACACGAAGGTCGTCACCACGATGGCCTGCTTATTGTTGTGGCACAGACCGGCCACGGCCAGCAGCGCCTTCTTGCAGGGACGTGCGGAAGCCATGGCAGAGCCGAACACCAGCACCAAAGCCATCTGCATGGAGAAGCTCAGCAGACCCCAGAAGCCGGTACTGCCGCCCCAAGCGGACAGCACCTCGATCACGCTCATCTTGGTGGCCAGCAGGGACCCGAGGAAGGTAATGATGGTCAGGATGATGGCGAACAGGAATGCGTCCGGAAGCCATCTGTTGACTACGCGCACGCAGCCGTTGGTGAATTTTTTGAACACAGCGACACTCTCCTTAATAACACAAAATTTTTTCGTGGATGAGGGCCTGATCGGTACATCATGCCGATCGGTGTCCGCGCATATAGTGTACTACGTTAAAAAATTAACTGCAACCCCCAAAATAAATTTTGTTAAATTTTTCATAATGTCCCGTCTTCCGGAAGCCCGGATACAACCGTTTTTTGTAGAAACTGCACAATGAGCGGCGGAGCGATCCCCGCCCCGCCGTCAAACACACCGCTCGTGCGGTGAAATTTTACACGCGGCGGCACGTTCTCGCACCGCCGCGCATCGCGTAAAAAGTTTCGGCGCACGCGACAGCGCGTCACCGCGTCCCATCATCCGGCGTGCTTTGCAGCGCGAGCTGATAGAACGCCACCGCCGCCGCTGCGGCGACATTCAGGGAGTCCACCCCGTGCGTCATGGGGATCATGACCGTATAGTCGCACTGCGCGATGGTGTCCGGCGCGAGGCCGTCGCCCTCCGTTCCCAGCACGACGGCGAGCTTCGCCGCCGCCGTCAGTCGCGCATCGTCGAGGCGGAGCGAATTTTGCCGCAGTGCCATCGCGGCGGTGGTGAAGCCCCACTCGTGCAGCCGCCCCGCCCAGTCGCCCTCCGGCAGATACGCCCACGGCACGAGGAACACATTCCCCATGCTGACACGCGAGGCGCGTCGGTAGAGCGGGTCGCTCCCGGCATTCGTGAGCAGCACGGCGTCAATGCCCAGCGCGGCGGCGCAGCGGAAAATCGCGCCCAAATTGGTCGGGTTCATCACGTTTTCCAGCACCGCGATACGCCGCGCATTCGCGCAGACGGCCTCCGCCGTCGGCAGCACCGGGCGGCGCATGGCGCAGAGAATCCCGCGCGTGAGGTGAAAGCCCGTCAAGCGCGTCAGCACCGCAAGCGGCGCGGTGTAGACCGGAATCTCGTCCCGGCACCGCGCAAGCAGCGCTGCGCCCTTGCCCGTGACGTGCTGCGTCTCCATGAGAAACGACACCGGGACGCACCCCGCGTCCAGCGCACGGCCGATGACCAGCGGACTCTCCGCGATAAAGAGCGCGTTGGCCGGGTCGGCGCGGTTGACGAGTTGGTTTTCGGTGGCGCGGGCGTAGACATCCAGCGCGGGGTCTGAAAAATCTTGCAGCTCTATGACGTGGGGCATATCGGCACTCCTGCTTTCCTTGTCGGGATGCGGCGGCTCAGCCGTGCTTCTTCTCCGGGAGCTGAATCTGCGCCAAAATGACGGCGGCGAACATGACGACGCAGCCGATGTACTCCCGCACGCTCATCTGCTGGTGCAGGATGATCGCCCCGGCGATCACGGCGAACACGCTCTCGAGGCTCAGCAGGATCGTCACCACCGTGGGGTTCGAGTCCTTCTGCGCCAGAATTTGCAGCGTGTACGCCACGCCGGAGGAGAACACACCGACGTAGAGGATGGGCAGCGCACAGGAGAGAATGGCGCTCCAATCGGGGTGGCTGAAAATGAGGGAGAGGATCGTGGACCACACCGCCGCCACGAAGAACTGGGCGCAGCTGAGCTTGATGCCGTCCACGAGCGCGGTGAAGTGGTCGATGACCAAAATATGCACCGCGAAGCACACCGCACACACCAAAATCAGCAAATCGCCCGGTGCGAGGGAGAAGTCACCCTTGATGCACAGAAGATAGAGCGCGACGACGCTGCACACCACCGCGATCCACACGGGCAGGCTGACCCTGCGCTTGAAGAAGAGGCCGAACACCGGGACCAGCACCACGTACAGCGCGGTGATAAAGCCCGCCTTGCCCGCGTCCGTGCCGGCCACCAGCCCGGCCTGCTGGAAGTTGGAGGCCACGGCCAACGCCGTGCCGCAGCACAAACCGCCCAGCAGCAAATCGCGGCGGCTTTTGGCCGCGGCCTCGGCGGAGGGCTGCACCTGCTCCTTTTTCAGCTTGCCGCTGATGAAGATGATGACGAGCAGCACTACCACCGCGATATAGGAGCGCAGCGCGTTGAACGTGAAGGCATCAATGACGTCGGCGCAGAGATCCTGCGCCACGAACGCCGTACCCCAAATGAACGCGGCTAAGATGGGAAAGACCACCTGCCGTACCTGATTATGCTTCATGCCAAATGTTTCCTTTCTCTTTTCTTTTCCGTCTTTATTTCTCCTTCGTCGGCCCTGTGTGCCAGCGGAATTTCCGTTCCTCGCCGCGCACGAGGCGGGCGATATTCTCTCGGTGACACCACACCACGAAAAGCGCAATGGCAAGCGTCAGCGCGGTATAGAGCGGATTGTGTCCGCAGAAAAGCCATGTCGTGACGGGCATACTGACCGCCGCGGCCATCGAACCGAGCGAGACGTACCTCGTCGTCAGCCACAGCAGCGCGAACAGTCCCCACGCGATGAGTCCCACGCGCCAGTCCAGCAGCCATACCAGCGTACCGCCGCAGAGGATGCCCTTGCCGCCCTTGAAGCCGAAGAAGACGGGGAACATATGCCCCAGCTCGCAGCCGAGCCCCGAGAGGAGAATGCCGAGCGTCCTGTCGCCGAACAGGTGGGCGAACGCCGCGCCGCCCAGCAGGCAGGCGATCACGGTCTTGCCCATGTCGAACAGGATAACGAACAGGGCGTATTTCGCGCCGTAGGTGCGGTAGAAATTGGTCAGTCCCGCGTTGCCGCTGCCGTGCTGCCGCACATCGTCCTTTATGACGAAGTGGCTGACCATCACCGAGCCGTTGAGACAGCCGAAGAAGTAGCCCAGCAGCAGAAGAATAAGCCATGAGAGCAGATACAGACCTGCAATGCCGTTCAATTCTCGTCCTCTCCCTTCTGACGGATAGTCAGGACAATGGGCGTGCCCTCCAGTCCGAACACGCCGCGAAGCTGGTTCTCCAAATACCGCTGGTAGGAGAAGTGGAAGAGCTTCTTGTCGTTGCAGAAAATGACGAAGTGCGGCGGCTTCACGCCGACCTGCGTCATGTAGTAGATCTTCAGCCGCCGACCCTTGTCCGTGGGCGGCTGGACGCGGGTCTGCGCATCGGCCAGCACGCTGTTGAGCATTCCCGTGGTGATACGCACGGCGGCCTGATCGTTGACGTAGTTGATCAGCTCAAAGAGACGCCCCACCCGCTGCCCCGTGGCGGCGGAGATGAAGAGAATGGGCGCGTAGGGCATGAAGCTCAGGCCGCGGCGCACGTCCTCGCGCATATGGTCCATCGTCTTGCCGTCCTTTTCGATGAGGTCCCACTTGTTGACCACGATGATGCTCGCCTTGCCCGCCTCGTGCGCCAGTCCGGCCACCTTGGTGTCCTGCTCCGTCACACCCTCCTGCGCGTCGATCATGATGAGGCACACGTCGCTGCGCTCAATCGCCATCGTGGCCCGCAGGACGCTGTACTTTTCGATGTTGTCGTCCACCTTGGACTTTTTGCGCATTCCGGCGGTGTCGATGAAGTTGTATTTGCCGAACTCGTTTTCAAAGTAGCTGTCGATGGCGTCGCGTGTCGTCCCCGCGACGTTGCTGACAATGACGCGCTCCTCGCCCAAAATGCGGTTCGTCAGACTGGACTTGCCCACGTTGGGCTTGCCGATGATGGCCACCTGCACCACGTCGTCGTCCGTCTCCGTGCCGTCGTCCGGCGGGAAATACTTCACGCACTCGTCCAGCAGGTCGCCCGTGCCGTGGCCGTGGACGGCGGAGACGGCGATGGGGTCGCCCAGCCCGAGGTTGTAGAACTCGTAGAAGTCCGGGTCTATCGCGCCCACGGAGTCCATCTTGTTCACCGCCAGCACAATCGGCTTGCGGCTTCGCTGGAGCATTCCCGCCACCTCCTGATCGGAGGCGGTGAGGCCGGTCTTGATGTCCGTGACGAAGACGATGACGTCCGCGTTCTCGATGGCAATCTGTGCCTGCTCGCGCATGAACGCCAGGATCTGATTGTCGGTGTTCGGCTCGATACCGCCCGTGTCCACGAGACGGAATTTCCGTCCCACCCACTCGCTCTCGCCGTAAATGCGGTCGCGCGTCACGCCCGGCGTGTCCTCCACGATGGACAGCCGCCGTCCGATGAGCTTGTTAAAGAGCATGGACTTGCCCACGTTGGGTCGTCCCACAATGGCGATCAATGGCAGTGCCATAGTTCATTCCTCCCTTTTCAGCATAGCGTCCAGCAGGTCGCCGCCGTCTGTCCCTACGATCTGCACCGGACAGCCCAGCTCTGCGGTGAGCCGCTCCACGGTGTAGTCGTCCAAAAATACGTTCTCGCCGTGCCGCAGCATATGCAGCGGCAGCAGCACCCGCCCCAAGAGCGGAAGCTTTTGCAGCTGCGCCGAGATGTCCTGCCCCGTCAGAAGCCCGGCCACGTCGATGGTATGGCCGAAGAAGTCATTCTCCACCGCGATGACCTGTCCGTCCAGCGCGGGGAAGTACGCCTTGGCCTGCTCGAGCAGGTACGTCATGAACGGCGCGGCCGCCGTCCCCGTGGCGATGGTGAAGTAGGGCGGCGTCTCGCCGTGGTCTTCCAGCTTCATGGCGGCGAGGAACTCCTGCTCCAGCGAGCGCAGCATCCCCACGCCGTTTTCGATCTGGCGGTAGCCCTCGTAGTAGTCCTCCTGCGGCAGCTCCAAGCCCGCGCGCAAAAACAGCTCGTCCGCGCAGAAGAAGCGGCGCGTGCCGAAGCGGCGCAGGTTCTCCTGCCCGAAGGTCTCCGCAATGGCGATGATGTCCCTTGCGCAGTCTCTATCCACCGCCCGCAGCCGCGCCAGCCCCTTGCGGTACTTGGTAATGCCCACCGGGACGATGGAGCAGCTTGAAAATTCCCACTCCGTCAAATCACGCAGCGTGCGCCGCAGCTGATCACCGTCGTTCCAGCCGGGGCAGACGACAATCTGCCCGTTCATCACGATCCCCGCCTTGCAGAAGCGGCGCACGTACTCCAGCGACTGCTCCGCGTTCTTGTTGCCCAGCATGGTGCAGTGCAGCTTCGGGTCGGTGGTATGCACCGAGACGTTGATGGGGCTGATGTGCAGGTCGATAATGCGCTGCGCCTCGCGCTCCGTCAGGTTCGTGAGGGTGATGTAGTTGCCGAGAAGAAAGCTCAGGCGCGCGTCATCATCCTTAAAATACAGTGTCTCGCGCATCCCCGGCGGCATCTGATCGACGAAGCAGAAAATGCAGTGGTTCGCGCAGCAGCGCATCTCGTCCATGAGGTACGTCTCGAAATTCAGCCCGAGGTCCTGCCCCTCCGCCTTGCGGATGGTCACGGTGCGCACCGTCCCCTCCGCCGTCTTCAGCTCGACATGGCTGATGGGGTCGTAGCCGTAGAAGCGATAGTCCAGCACGTCCACGATCTCGTGACCGTTGATGGTCAGAAGCTGCTCACCCACCCGTATCCCGGCGCTCTCTGCCGGGCTGTGCCGATCGATGGCGGTGATGATGGTACTCATTCAAGCGTCCTCACTTACAAAAGGGCATACGCCCACATAATAACTATTCTATTATAACGGTTTTCCCCGCCGTGTGCAAGTGAAATGTAGCAATGCAAGCAAAAGCACCGAAGGCGTATGCCTTCGGTGCTTTTCGTGGCAGCGGGAGAAGGATTCGAACCCTCACATACGGAGTCAGAGTCCGCTGTGCTACCTTTACACAATCCCGCTGTGTTCTGACGAACAAAAACTATTATACAGCTTTTCCACGGTTTGTCAACAGTTTTTTGCACGGAAGAGGCCGTTTTTCACTTGCCGAGCCACTGCCGTAGCCGCTGCCACAGCTCGACGGCACGGAAGCGGAGGACGTACCCGTCCTGCTCCGTGATGAGGCGCACGTCCCCGTCGTCAAGTCCCGCGTCACTCGCCGCTTTTTCAAGGTCGGTGCAGGCGGCGGCACACAGCGGCGGGTAGACGACGCACCACCAGTTGCGCCCCGCACCCTCCCCGATGATGACGCGGAGCGCGCGGTAGCGTCCGGCGGGCAGGGCGAAGCCATCGTATTCCTTCAGCGGGAACTCCGCCTCAGTCAGCTCGGCGCGGACGGGATACGCGCCGCCGCAGGCGGCGGAGGCCGTGCGCTCGATGGCGGGGAGGGCGGCGCTCAGACGCGTCTGTGCTTCGTCCATGTCGGTGCAGCGGCGCAGTATCTCCTCGGCACGTTCGACCACGGCGTCGCGCACGCGGAGCTTCATGGCCTGATCCGCGTCGTTGTCGGAGTTGGCAATCACGTGGAGGCGCAGGAGCTTGCGGCTGAGTGTCTCCTGCCGATGGAGCGAGAGTGCGCCCCACAGGAGCGCCGCGCTCAAAAGGAGCAGCAGGGCGATCTCCCATTTCCTTATGGTATGTTGGCTTTTTGGCATAAAAACACCGTCCTTTGCATCTGTGGGTAGAGTGTGGACGGTGTTCTTCGATTTTATACGGGGCGGGTCAAAAATGTCTCCGGCCATGTCGCACGGAGGGCAGCGGCGGCGGCGCGGGCAACCGCTTCGTCATCAAAAAGGCCGAAAACGGCACTGCCGCTGCCGCTGAGCAGCGTCGCCAATGCGCCGCGCTCGGCGAGGCGGGACTTGACGCGCCACACGTCGCTCTCGGCGGGGACGGCATGCTCGAAGCTGTTGAAAAGCCCCGCCGCGAGTGCGGGAAGCCCCGCTTGCAGCGGCGGCAGGGGCGGCGCGTCGGGCGCGGGACGCGCATCCAATAGGCGGTACATGGTCGGGGTGGAGAAGCTCTCCGGCGGCTTGACGAGGACGAACCAACCGTCTTGCAGCGGCGGCAGGGGCGTTAATCGCTCGCCCCGACCCTCGGCGAGCTGTGTGCCGCCGCGGATGAAAAACGGAACGTCGCTGCCGAGGGCGGCGGCCATCGTCTCCAGCGCGGTGTCGGGCAGGTCGGGCGCGAAGAGGCGGCGCAGGGCGCACAGCACGGCGGCGGCGTCGCTGCTGCCGCCGCCCAGCCCCGCCTGTGAGGGGATGCGCTTTTCAAGCGACAGCGTCACGCCGCCGCGCAGGTGCAGCGTCCGCAGGAAGAGCTCGGCGGCGCGGTAGGCCAGATTGCCCTCGCCCGTCGGGAGGGTCGGGTCGCTGCACGTGAGAGTGATGCCGTGAGACGCGGGCGACACCGTCAGCGTGTCGCAGAGGCTGAGGCGCTGCATGACGGAGGTGACATCGTGGTAGCCGTCGGGGCGCTTCGCGCCCACCGCGAGTGTTATATTGACCTTGGCATAGGCGTTTTCCACACATTTCATAGCGGTTTCCTCACGAAAAAGAAGAATAGAGCCGCGGCGAGGCCGCGGCTCTATTGTAGCACAACTTTTTCGGAAATACCAGCGCTTTACTTGACGATCTTCCGCGCCTCGATGTAGTACCGCTTGTCCTGCGCGTGGCCCATGGAGAACGTCTTGCGGGGCAGCACGCCGTCGGCCATGACGGTCTTGAAGAGCTGCTCCTTGCCCATCGCGGGCAGCAGGAAGCCCATGTTGCCGCGCTTGCCGCCCAGCTCGCGGGTGACCTCGTCGCCGTGGATATAGTCTACCTCGCCGCCGTTTTCCTTGAGGTACGGGTCGATGACGGCTTGAAGCGTGCCGACGGCGAGCTGTACCTTGGGGTCGGGGACGGTGATGAAATGGCTCTCGCCGTTCCAGACGAACTCGATGGTGTGGCCGTCGCCCTTGCCCTCGTAGGCGTTGGGGTAGGCGGCGCGGAAGGCGTCCATGAACTTCTGATGATCCACACCGAAGAGGACGCGGTGGATCGGCTCGAATTGCAGCGCGTCATCGTGGTTGTTCACGACCTCGACGAGCGCGTAGCGGGCAGGCAGGGCGAGGTATTCCTCGGGGGTCTTGCCCTTCTTCTGCTCCTCGTAGCACGCCTTGGCGGTGGCGAGGGAGTGGTTGCCGTCGCCCACGGCGAACAGCAGCGGCGCGACACCGGAGACGTTGTACTTCTTCTTCATCGCCTCGTCGGAGGTCAGCCCCTCCAGCGCATCGGCCACGGCATCGACCTGCTTGTCGGAGAGCTTGCAGCCGCGGATGTGGCCGCCCTTTTGCATGAGGTCGAAGTCGTAGAGCTTCTCCATGCTGCCCGCGGCGGCGGTCAGCGGCTCGATGACGGTCTTGTCCGGGTCGTCGATGAGCAGCATGACGTGGGGCAGCTCGATGGGCGCGTTGCGGCGCACCTTGGCGCGGGGCGGGATACGGTCAAGCACCGTCCCCTCGGTGGCGCGGATGAGCGCGCCCGAGCCGGGGGTGAAGTCGTAGGCGTCGAGATCGACCATGCCGATGAGGCCGTGGCGGATCTTGCCGTCGGACTGCTGACGCTCAATATAAATAAGGCTGTCCGTCAGCGTTTCGAAGACGCCATCGGCCAAATACTGCTTCATGGCGGCGTTGATGTCCTCGATGTACTCATCCACGTTGGGCGCCTTCAGGTTGGCTTCGGGCAGGATAAGGCGCAGCGTAGAGGGCGCGTCGCCGACCTGCGCTTCCACCGCCTGCCAGTACTCCGGCTCAGAGGTGAACTGGTCGCAGGCCACCACCGCCCACTTGGTCATGTCCTGCCCTTTGGGCAGGAGAATGTCCGCAGGGTAAAAGCCCAGCTTCTCAAACTTCTTATTCATGGTTTCCTCCTTATATTATGTTCCGTGTGGTTTTGTTCCCTGCGTTCATCATATCAAAAACGGCGCGTATTTGCAATCCGTTTTGCAAAATTCTTGAGGCGGGCAAAAACTTTTTTCGCCCCGCGCTCACCGCACCGCAAGACGCTTCACCAGCGCCTCGTCCGAGTCGGCGAGGATGGTGCTGTACGTCGTGTAAACCACCATGCCCGGCCTTGCCCCGGCGGGCTTCTTGACGAACTTGACCGGGGTATAGTCCACGGGGATCTTCGTGCCGCCCTGCGCCTGCGAGAAGTACGCCGCCAGCGACGCGGCCTCGGCGAGACTCTGTGCATCCGGCGTAAGGCCGTTCGTACAGAGGATGACGTGGCTGCCGTGGATCTTCTGCGTGTGCAGCCAGAGGTCGCGCTTGTCCGCGTCCTTCGTCGTCAGACGGTCATTTTGGCGGTTGTTGCGCCCGACGAGGATGCGCAGCCCCGCGCCGGAGCGAAATTCCCGCGGCTTGCCGGGGTGCCGGGGCGCGGATTTTTTGCCGCTCGTTCCACGTCGGAGGTAGCCGCCGTCGGAAAGCTCGGCGCGGATGTCCTGAAAGTCCTGCTCGCTCTCGGCGAGGGACAGCTCTTGGAGGACGCTCTCCAAATAAGTCAGCTCACTGCGTCCCTTTTCAAGCTGCTCGGTGAGGTATTTCTCCGCCGTCTTGGCCTTGGTGTAGCGTTTGAAATACTTGGCGGCGTTTTCCTGCGGCGAGAGACGCACGTCCAGCGGGATGTCCGTCTCGGCGCAGTCGGGGTCGTAGTAGTTCTGCGCGGTGAGGCGGCTCATGCCGCGCTCCATGCGGTAGAGGTTCGCGGTGATCAGCTCGCCGCAGACACGCCATTTGTCGCGGTCACGCCCCTCCAGCAGCTCTTTCTCCTGCGCGGCCAGCTTGCGGCGGATGCGGGCGGCGGCGGTCGTCGCGGTCTTGAGCAGCTCCTGCCCCTTTTGCTTGACGCGCTCCGCGCGTTCGCGCTTTTCAAAGAAGTCGTCCATGAGGCGCGAGAAGCTCTCGCAGCGTTCCGTCTCCACCGCCGCGCCGTATTGCAGGATGGGTTCGTAGGTGTAGTCCGTCGGGACGCCGCCGCGCTTGAGCATGGTGGGTACAAACGCGGCGCTCTGAACGGCCTCGCGCCACGCGCAAAAGCTCTCCCACAGGCCGCTGATTTGTGAGAGTGGTGCGTCCGTTTGGCCGCAGGCGCAGAAGACGATCTCGCGGGCGGTCAGCGGCGAGAGGGCGGTGAAGGTGCTGACGAGCCACGTGTCCGCCGCCGTGTCACCGCCGAAGCGGGTGAGGGACTGAAATTCCTCCTGCGTGACGGTGAGCGGGGAACGCTTATCCGGCGGCGCGGGGAGGCGGTAGAAAAGCCCCGGCAGCACCTGTCGGTCGGGATTCATCTCAAAATCGATACGGCGCAGACAGTCGATGATATGCCCGTCCCTATCCGTGAGGATGAGGTTGGCGCGGCGGCTGACCGTCTCCAAAATGAGGCGGAAGTCGGTACGCTCACCCAGCTCGTCCGAGGCGGAGACGGTCAGCGTGACCACGCGCTCCAGCGGCTCTTGGGTGAGGGACTGGACGATGCCGCCGCTTAAATGCTTGCGCAGAAGCATACAGAACATGGGTGGCTGGGCGGGGTTATCGCGCATGAGGTCAGTCAGGTGCAGACGCGGCTGGCCGCCGCCCGCGCACAGCAGGAGGCGTTTACCGCCGCGCAGCGTCAGCACCACCTGATCGCGTCCGGGCTGCTGGATTTTTTCAATACGGCTGCCCACCACCTGCGGCGTCAGCTCCGCGACGACGCCCTGCAAGCAAATCGCGTCAAGAGGCATGGTCATCCTCCTCCATCATCACGGCGAACAGCGCCTCAATCCGAGCCTTTTCTCCCCGGAGGTAGAGCCAGCCCAGCAGGCATTCCAGCGCCGTGGCCGCGTGGTACTCGGCGTGGCTGGCACTGCGGGGAACGGTGTGTACGTTGGCGTTGCGGCCGCGCTTGTAGACCGCCGTTTCCTCCGCCGTCAACAGCGGCAGAATGCGCTCGGCGCGGCGCGACTGCTCCGACGCACAGACGAGGGCGACCGTGGCGCGGTGCAGGACTTTGCCTGTGGCCTTGCCGTGGACACACAGCCACGTGCGCACCAGCAGCTCATACACCGCGTCGCCCAAGTGGGCAAGGCCGATGGCACTGATGGACTGCACCGCCTCGTTTGGCAGCTTCGGCGCGAAATATTCCATGCAATCACTTCCTTTATCCGTACCAGTATGCCACGTTCCGCGCCGTTTGGCAAGGAAAACTATCGACAAGGCCGATGGCCGTATGGTACAATAGAAAAAATACGAGTAGGAGGTGCGCTATGCCGCATACGGAGAAACACTTCAAAAAGGGCGAGGTCATCTGCCGTCCCAAGGAATTGGTGATGAGTATGTATAACATCCTCTACGGCAGCGTGGGCGTCTATTTCGACTACGGCACACCGGAGGAGGTCGAGGTCGTCACGCTGCGGGAGGGCGATTTCTTCAACGTCATCAGCTTCTTGGAGTCGCGCCCGCGCAACACGACCGCCGTGGCCCTTGAGCCGACCATCGTCAGCGAGATCACCTATGATAATTTCAGTGTCTACTTCCGCGAAAAGCCCGCGAAAATCATGAGCCTCCTTCAGCACATGAGCGCGCGGATGCGCCAGCTTCAAAAGGCGTATGTCGAGACGTGCCGCGCGCTGGATGCCTACGGCGACAAGGAGAAAATGCGCACCGACCACGGCGAGTGGATGGCGAGCTATGACCGCACCTACAACCTCCTGCGGGCGATGTTCCCGTCGTTTTACGGGCGGGACGACACGCACGGGGAGAAGTGAGCGGGCGCGGGTGCGTGGGTCGGTGCGGGCATCGTCCCACGCACCCGCTCTGTCATTTCGCGCCGGTTCTCAAACCGACGTGGGAATCCGTTCCCTTAAACCCTTAAAACATATACGTGATATTTACAGTTTGTTCAGGAAAAGCAGGGGGCAAACGGTGTAAAATCAAGGCAGAGACTACGAAACTGACCGGGAGGAGCTTCCTATGGCACGCAATATTCTGGTAGTAGAGGACGACCGCAACATTTCCGACCTCATCCGTATGTATTTGGAAAAAGAGGGCTTCGAGGTGCGCAGTGCCTACGACGGCGGTAAGGCGGTGGAGGAATACGACAAGCAGGCCCCCGACATGGTGCTGCTGGACATCATGCTGCCCGTGATGGACGGCTGGGCGGTCTGCGCCCACATCCGTGAAAAGGGCAAGACGCCCATCATCATGCTGACGGCCAAGAGCGACGTGGGTGACCGTATCACGGGGCTGGAAATGGGCGCGGACGACTACCTCGTCAAGCCCTTTGAGATGAAGGAGCTGATGGCGCGCATCAACGCCGTTCTGCGCCGCAGCGAGATCCCCGACGACACGAAGAAAAAGCTGACGTTCGACAAGCTGGAGATCAACCTCGACAGCTACGAGCTGCTGGTGGACGGCAAAAAGGTGGACACGCCGCCCAAGGAGCTGGAGCTTCTGTACCATTTGGCGGCCACACCCAACCGCGTCTATACGCGCAATCAACTGCTCGACGAGGTGTGGGGCTTTGACTATTTCGGCGACAGCCGCACGGTGGACGTGCATATCAAGCGTCTGCGCGAGAAAATCGAAAACGTCTCCGACCAGTGGGAGCTGAAGACCGTCTGGGGCGTGGGCTATAAGTTCGAGGTCAAATGAAGGACTTTTGGGAAAAGCTCCGCCGCGCCACGGACACGCTCTATTGGCGGCAGTTCATCCTCATTGCCGGGATGGTGCTGCTGACGATGGCACTGCTGGGCGTGTCGTTCTTTGCGTTGAGCTATAACTACACCGTCTCGGAGAAGCGGCAGGAGATGCGCGACCGCGCCGACCTTGTGGCGCAGCTCTCCGCGGCGTATCTCACCGCCGGGAACGAGTCGGAGACGAATTCGGAGACGGCGTCGGAGGCAGGGCAGGAGAGCGCCCTGCGGACACTCGCGGGCGTGGCCTCGCGGATGACGGAGGTGGACTTCCTCATCTGCACGCCCGACGGCACGGCGCTGCTGACGACGGACAGCGAGCTGGCCGGGCAGAGCATCACCGTCCCCGCCGAGATTACGGAGCAGATCGTCTCCGGTGACGGACTGTACGAGGGACGCAGCACCGTAGGCGTGTACGAGAAAAAACAGTTCGTGGTGGGCGTTCCCATGCGCGGTGAGGGCGGCGAGATACTGGGGCTGGTGCTGGCGGTGATGAACAGCGCGGCATTCATGGAAATTTGGCGTTCGTTTATCGCGCTGTTCCTGATGACCAGCGCCATCATCCTCGTCATCGCCTTCGTGGCGAGCTTCCTGACCGCCATGCGGCAGATACAGCCCATCACGGAGATGGTCAAGGCCACCCGCGCCTACGCCGGAGGCAACTTCGACGTGCGGATGTCGGAGACGACGGACGCGGGCAGCGAGATCGGCGAGCTGGCGGCGGCGTTTAACGCGATGGCCGACTCCCTGCAGGAGACGGAGCGGCAGCGGCGTGACTTTATTGCCAACGTCTCCCACGAGCTGAAAACGCCGATGACGACGATCGCCGGCTATACGGACGGCATCTTGGACGGCACGATCCCGCCGGAGAAGGAGCGGCACTACCTCCAGATCATCTCCGACGAGAGCCGCCGCCTCAGCCGCCTTGTGCGGCGGATGCTGGATATCTCCCGCATTCAGAGTCAGGAGATGAAAAAAGAGGAGTTCGACCTGTGCGAGTCCGCGCGTATCGCACTGCTGTCGATGGAGCAGAAGATCATGGACCGCGGGCTGGACGTGGACGCGGAGATCCCGGAGGACTCCGTCATGGTGCAGGGCGACCGCGACCTCATCACGCAGGTTATCTACAACCTGCTGGAAAACGCGGCCAAGTTCGCCGCGCCCGCAAGTCAGCTCTACCTCGGCCTGACGGTGAACAGCGAGAAGGCGTTCGTCACCGTGCGCAACGAGGGAAACACCATCCCCGCCGAGGAAATTCCGCTGCTCTTTGAGCGCTTCCACAAGTCGGACAAGTCCCGCAGCGAGGACAAGGACGGCTACGGGCTGGGCTTGTACGTGGTCAACACCATCCTGACCCAGCACCACGAGAAGATCACCGTGACAAGCGAAAACGGCGTCACCGCCTTTACCTTTACCATACAGATGGCGCACTGACGCGAACGAGAGGATATAGTTCGTATGCAAGAAGAAGAAAAGAAGACACCTGCCCGCGAGGCGCAGGAGGTGGTGAGCTGGTACGTCCGCGACGATGGCCGCGAGGTGACGGATTACTACGTGCAGCCCTGCCCTCTGCCCGAGGCCGCGAAGCCGCGCACCGCCCCTGACGCACAGGCGAAGAAACGCCGCAGCACGGGCGTGTGGATATTTATCATCATTATGGTCGTGCTGCTCGCCGGCGTCGCCGCGGCGACGCTGCTTATCCACCCTGAGGAGAAGACGGAGGACGGCACGACGGAGGACGACCACAGCGCCAGCAGCATCGTGGATATTTTCGACAGCACCGTCCCGACCATCAACCGCGTGAAGGGCGACGCCGAGCTGCGCTTTTCCTGCGTCCCCTACGGCGATAAAACGCTGACGGCGCAGGAGGTCTACGCCGCCGTCAATCCGGCGGTGGTGATGGTCGCCGCGCAGACGGCGGAGGACAAGGCCAGCGTCGGCACGGGCGTGATCTTGACGGAGGACGGCTACGTCGTCACGAACGCGCACGTCATCGCGGGCAGCTATGAGGCGTGGCTGGTACTGGACACCGGGTACGTGCTGGACGCGGAGCTGGTGGGCTACGACACGAACGAGGACATTGCGCTGCTCAAGGCCGTGGACGTGACGGGACTGCCCACCGCCGAGCTGGGCGACAGCGGCGAGTGCGTCGTGGGCGACACGGTCTACGCCATCGGCAACCCGCTGGGTGTGGAGCTGCGCGGGACGCTGACGAGCGGACTGATCTCCGCCATCGACCGCCGAGTGACACTGGAGGGGCGCGAGATGACCATGCTGCAAACGACCGCCGCGCTGAATAACGGCAACTCCGGCGGCCCGCTCATCAACGAGTACGGGCAGGTCATCGGCATCAACACGATGAAGATGAGCAGCAAGACGAGCGCCGCCACGGTGGAGGGGCTGGGCTTCGCCATTCCGGCGCAGCGGATGGTGTCCGTCATCAACGACATCATGGCCACCGGGTCATTCCACGGCATTCCCTCGCTCGGTATCTACGTCGGGCAGGAGGAGCAGTCGGACGGCACATATCAGCTCGTCATCTACGAGGTGACGGAGGGGTACGGCGCGCAGGATGCCGGGCTGCTGCCGGGGGATGTCATCCTCGCGGCGGACGGCAAGACGCTCTCGCAGGTGTCCGACCTCATCACGCTGCGCAACACCCACGTCGTCGGCGAGAGCATCACGCTGACCGTGCAGCGCGGCAGCACCACCTTCGACGCAGATGTCAAGCTCTACGCGGCGGAGTAAACTGCGGTACAACAGCAAACACCGGGAGGCGGTAAGCCTCCCGGTGTTTTTATATCGCCGATACGCCTATCGCCGATGCTTCATGCTTTTGCGGTCACTTCACGCAGATGGTTTCAATCTCCACCAGTGCGCCGCGGGGCAGCGCGCCAACCTCCACGGCGGAGCGGGCGGGGTACTGCCCCTCGGTGAAGAATTCGGCGTAGACCGCGTTCATGGCGGCGAAATCGCCCATGCTCTGCAAAAAGACGGTGGTCTTGACGACGTTGTCCATCGTCAGCCCGGCGGCCTCCACAATGGCCTTGACGTTGGTCAACACCTGCCGCGTCTGCTCGGCGATGCCGCCGGGAACGAACTCACCCGTGGCGGGGTCGAAGGGGACTTGGCCGGAGGTGACGAGGAAGCTGCCGCAGTCGATGGCCTGAGAGTACGGGCCGATGGCGGCGGGCGCGTTGGTGGTGGCGATAATCTTTTTCATGACAATGACCTCCTATATACTCATAAATAGTGTGCCGATAGCGCATTCTCTGCCATTAGTTATAGCACATTCGGAGAAAAATGGCAAGTCCGGCGCGGCGGAGGCGGCGGAGCTGTGCAGCTATCGCTTTTTCAGATACCGTATTTTCTCCAACGGCGAGAGATTTTTCTCACGGTAATTGTGCAATATCGACAATTTACGCCGCCTATTTTCGGACAAAACGCCGAGAAGAGCGGATAGGCGGACAGTGCAGCGGCAATATGCGCATTTTTGTTATCCGATTTCAAGATACCCAGTCATAGAATTTGCCAGCTACCACTTCCCGTGTGAAATATGCTACTTTTAATGCAGGTAAGGTATCACGAGAGCGGCAAAAAGGAACATTGATTGAATTGAAAAGGAGGACTTCCATGATTCACGAAAATTGCGGCTTCGGGACAAAGGCCATCCACGCGGGCAACGTAAAGGACACCCAGTACGGCGCACTGACCACACCTATTTTCCAAACCTCCACGTTCGTTTTTGACAGCTGCGAGCAGGGCGGCCGCCGCTTTGCCGGCGAGGAGGGCGGCTACATCTACACCCGCCTTGGTAACCCCACCACCTCGGTGCTGGAGGGTAAGATTGCGGCGTTGGAGTGCGGCGAGGCCTGCGTGGCCGCCGGGTCGGGCATGGGCGCAATCGCCTCCGCGCTGTGGACGGCGGCCGCCGCCGGGAAGCATATCATCGCCGACGGCACGCTCTACGGCTGCACCTTCGCCCTGCTCAGCCACGGCATGACGCGCTACGGCGTGGAGGTCAGCTTCGTGGACACGTCCGATCTCGACGAGGTGCGCAAGGCGCTCAAGCCCAACACCTGCGCCGTCTATTTGGAGACGCCCGCCAATCCCAATCTGAAAATTGCCGACATCGCCGCCGTCGCCGCGCTGGCGCACGGCTACAACAAGGACATCAGGGTCATCTGCGACAACACGTTCGCCTCGCCCTATTTGCAGCGGCCGCTGGAGCTGGGCGCAGACGTGGTCGTCCACTCCGCCACTAAGTACCTCAACGGTCACGGCGACGTGATTGCGGGCTTCGTGGTCGGCGACGCGGCGTTCTGCGGCGAGGTACGGATGTTCGGTCTGAAGGACATGACGGGCGCGGTGATGGATCCGTTCAGCGCGTTCCTCATCCTGCGCGGCCTCAAGACGCTTGAAATTCGTATGCAGCGGCACTGCGCCAACGCCAAGGCCGTGGCGGAATTCCTGTATGGCCACCCCGCTGTGGAGAAGGTTTACTATCCCGGGCTGCTTGATCACCCCGGCCACGACATCGCCCGCCGTCAGATGAGCGACTTCGGCGGTATGATGTCCTTCGAGGTCAAGGGCGGCCGCGCCGCGGGTATTAAGCTGCTGAACTCTCTGCATATGGTCACGGTAGCCGTGTCGCTGGGCGACGCGGAGACGCTCATCGAGCATCCCGCCTCCATGACGCACTCCACCTACACCGAGGAGGAGCTGGCCGCGTCCGGCATCGCCGCCGGGCTGATCCGCCTGTCGGTCGGCTTGGAGAACGCCGAGGACATCATTGCCGATCTCAAGCAGGCACTTGACCAACTGTAAAAACGATACAACAGCGAAAGGCTTCTTCGTGGATAAGAAGGGCGAAAACGCGGCGAGGGCCGCGTTTTCGCCTTTTGTGATGTCAGGAACGGACGGATTATCTCGCCCGCTCGGAGAAAAAGCCACCCGAAAAATGCAGCAAATTCTCCTCGCGGAAAAAACAGTTGCCAAGCGGCGCGTTTTGTAGTAAAATAATCCTCACGAACTTGTCCTCCGCCAGCAGCTGCGGGGCCGGTCTCGCGCAATGGATACCCACGAATCATGTCAGGCGGGGAACCGAGCAGCATTAAGAGGGATCATCCATGTGCCGCGAGGGTGCCGGCTTCGTGGCTGCGGGCGGAGGACGTTTGTTTTTATGTTCAAGGACAGGAGGTGTGTCCGTGTATCAGGCACTTTACCGCAAATACCGTCCCAAGACCTTCTCCGAGGTGGTGGGACAACCGCATATCACCGACACGCTCCAGCGTCAGGTCGCGGACGGCACGGTGGGTCACGCCTATCTCTTCACCGGGACGCGCGGCACGGGCAAGACCACCTGCGCCCGCATTTTGGCCAAGGCCGTCAACTGCGAGCATCCCGTGGACGGCGCGCCCTGCAACGAGTGTGCCGCCTGTCGGGGCATCGACGACGGCTCGCTGCTGGATGTGACCGAGCTGGATGCCGCCTCCAACGGCAGCGTCAGCGACGCCCGCGCACTGCGGGAGGAGGCGATCTACCCGCCGTCCGTGCTGACAAAGCGGGTGTATATCATCGACGAGGTGCATATGCTCTCGAAGGACGCCTTCAACGCGCTGCTGAAAATCATGGAGGAGCCGCCGGAGCATCTTCTCTTCATCTTGGCCACCACCGAGCTGCAGAAGGTCCCGGCCACCATCCTCTCGCGCTGCCAGCGGTTCTCGTTCAAGCGCATTCTGCCGCGCGACATGGAGCAGCAGCTCCTGAAGGTCGCCGAGGCGGAGCAGATCGACCTGACGGCGGACGGCGCGGAGCTGCTGGCGCGGATGGCGAACGGTGCGCTGCGCGACGCGCTGAGTCTGCTCGACCAGTGCCGCGCCGCCTCCGGGGTCATCGACGCGCCCGCCGTGCTGGAAACGCTGGGGTTGGCGGGCAGCACGCAGACGCTGCAGCTATTGCGCCTGCTCCTGAGCCGTCAGAGCGGCGCTGCGCTCGCCCTGCTCGACCAGCTCTACCGAGGCGGCAAGGACATGGTCTCCCTGCTGGGCGAGCTGAGCGACCTGTGCCGGGATATGACGGTGATGAAGGCCGCGCCGGAGGGCGGTGCAGCGCTCCTGAGCGGCGTGTACGACCGAAAAACGCTCGCGGACTTGGTGCGCGACGTCCCCATGAGCCGCCTTCTGTATATGACCGAGACGATCCAACGCTGCGCCGCCGCGCTGCCGGACAGCATTCGCCAGCGCACCGACACGGAGCTGTGTCTGCTGCGGCTGTGTGACGAGAGTCTGAACGGCGACGTCGCCGCGCTGATGGATCGCGTGGCCGCGCTGGAGGACACGGTGAAGCGCGGCGTTCCCGCCGCGCCCGCTCCGGCGGCAGCACCCAAGGCCGCGCCCGCACCGATGCGGGAGGAGCGGCCGCCGCTGCCGGATGAGCCGCCCGAGTCGGAGGACGACCGCCGCCGCGTTTTCGACATTCCCGCGCCGCCGCCCGAGGCAAGGCGGGAGGCCGCACCCAAGGCAAGGCGTGAAACCGCGCCCGCCGTCCCCGCGGCCGAGGGCGACACGTCCCTGTGGGACAAGCTGCTCGACCACTACAAGGGCCGCCTCCCGGTGCAGTCCCGCGTCATGCTGAACATGGCGCGCGGCGTGGTGGAGGACGATTGCCTCTGCGTGATCTGCCGGGACGACTTCACGCTGCGCCAGCTCGACACGCCCGCCGTCACCGAGGTGCTGCGGGAGGTCACGTCCGGCGAGGTCGGCCACCCCGTTCGGGTGCAGCTCCGCATAGGGAAGGTCACCGCGCAGGGACGACGTCCCGCGCCGCCCAAGACCGCGCCGCCGCCCAAGCGCGAGGAAGCCCCCGCGCCGCCTCCGCCACCGCCGGAGGAGCGCCCGCCATGGGAGGAAGCGCCCCCGGCGGACGGTGATACGGTGCAGGCACACACGGGCGACAAGCTCGACGAGCTGGTACACAGCGCGCGCAAGCTTGGCGGATTTCAAATCAAATAAAAGGAGATTATGATATGGCAAAGGGTTACAGCGCACGCAAGGGCTTTACCGGCGGTGCCGGGATGATGCAGCAGCAGGCGCAGATGCAGCAGAAGCTCATGAAAATGCAGCAGGAGATGGCCAAGGCGCAGGAGGAGGTCGAGAGCCGTCAGTTCACCGCCTCCGTCGGCGGCGGTGCGGTCAGCGCGGTCGCCAACGGCAAGAAGGAGCTGGTCAGCCTGACCATCAAGCCGGAGGTCGTGGACGCGGAGGACGTGGAGATGCTTCAGGACCTCGTCATCTCCGCCGTCAACGAGGCGCTGCGTCAGGCGGACGAGGCCATGAACGCCTCCATGAACAGCCTGACCGGCGGACTGAACATCCCCGGGCTGGGGGTATGAACGGGGAGCGATGTCCCGCCGCGCCGGAGGCCGTTTTTCTTGTGGTGGTACGAGGCAGCTTTTCCGGCTGATGAGCAAAAGAAGAACGACCAACTTGTTACGGGTGGTCGCCTTCGGCTCGCTCGTTATGCTGTCGTGATTATTTCTTCATTCCATCCGTCCGTTCCCCGATAATATATCGCGGCCTATGTTTTGTTTCCGTTCTATATGAAGGAAGGTGCGATTTATGCAATTCCAAACGATGGGGAATAAAGAGAATCCTGCTATACTGTTTTTCCATGCCATGGGTGTGACGGGCGACAGCAGCGAGCCGGTTGCGGAATATTTGCAGGAGAATTATTTCTGCATTATGCCGACATCAACGGTCTACTGCAAGGGGCAGCGTTATGTCAGCAAAGCCGACGAGGTGCGGCAGACCGAAGCGTTCCTGCGGGAAAACGGTGTAGAGCGGCTTGCTTTGGTCGTTGCATCCTCGATAGGAGCAGATCTTGCCATGGCTTTTCTTACAAATACAGGACTGCCTGTGGAACACGTTTTCTTTGATGGCGGACAGTTTGCGCAGATATCGCTGCCGCTGCGGCGGATTATGACGCCATTTCTGTATCTCGCCATAAAAAGCCTGTACTGGTCAAAAGGAAAAACACTGAAAAAGATACTCT
>CAVGSO010000021.1:0-24060 GCA_963631875.1 Firmicutes bacterium CAG:341
CCACGACCGGAAAGGCCAACTCCGCCACCACCTTTGACGCAGGTGTCGGCGTGTACGCCGCGACTGCCATCCTGTCCGTGACCGGCATGGCGTGGGTCGGCAAGAAGAAGCACTAAGCGAAGGAAATCACGCAAAAAGAGAACGGCCTAAGCCGTTCTCTTTTTATGTTCGCGCCCTGCGGGCGCGGCGGCGGGGCGGAGCGAGTCGTCCGCCCCTACGAACGTTCACCGAGAGTACGGTGCGAAATACGGCGGGAGGGATAGAACCCCTCCCGCTGCGAATGTTCATTACCACGCTTTACTTCAGCACCGTGCCGTCTGCCAGGGTGATGGTGTAGCCGTTGAAGTTGATCGTGCCGTTGTTGGTCAGGCTCGTGAGGGTGCAGTTCCCGGTCAGCGTCCATGTGCAGCCGCTCTCGATGGTGACGACCGCGTTGTCGCTCACGGCGGTGCCGCCCTCGGCGTTGTCGATGATGTTGACCGTCCCGGTGAAGCTGCTGCCGTTTTTCAGCGTCATGGTCAGCGTGGAGATGGTATCCACCACGACATCGCCGGTCAGGGTCTGCGCGTCGGCGGTGAACTCGACCTGTGCGCCGTTGCTGCCCGCCGTACCCCAGCCGTGGCTGGCGGAGTTGCCCACGACTCGGAGCAGCGCGCCGTCCGCATCCTCGTTCTTGATGGTGACGCCGTTGAGGGTGAGAATGCAGTGCGTGTTGGTGACGTAGATCAGGTCGCCGTTTTTGCCCGTCAGCGTGCCGCCCGTCATGGAGAAGGTGGAGGTGCCGACATCCGCGTCGCCGCTCATGGACTGGTAGATCATCACGTTGTGGACGTTCTCCTCGGAGCTTGAGCCCTTGGTGTCGCTCATGTTGCCGGAGACGTCGCAGTTTTCAAGTGCGATGGAATTCTTGCCCTCGATGACCAGTGCCTCGGAGTTGTTGGCAGTGAGGGTGGCGTTCTTGACGGTGATGGCCGCCGTGGAGTAGACCGCCGGGGAGTTATAGCCGTTGGAGGTGTAGCTGCCGCCGTCCACATTCACCGTGCCGCCGCCGCGGTCGGAACGGATGGCCGCAGACGAGTTGCCGGAGGTGGTGACGGTCAGGCCGCTGGCGTTGGTCGTGCCGCCGCCCGTGGTCTGGATGCCGCCGGAGTTGTCGGCGGTGGTGGTGATGGTGGAGTCGGAGATGTTCACGGTCGTGCCGCTGCCGTAGCTGAAGACGCCGTTGCCGTTTTGCGCAGAGGAGGTGACGGTCGCGTTTTTGATCGTCACGGTCGCGCCGTTCGTCGCCAGCAGCGCGGCGTTGACGCCGTAAAAGTCGCCGTTTTCGGTGTTCGAGGTCGCGCCATCGCTCTTATTAACGGTAATGCCGTCGAGCGTCACGGTCGCGCCGTCCACGCGCAGGGCGTTCTCGTCGTCCCCGGTGGAGGTGTAGGTGGTGTCGCTGTACGTGCCGTCCTCGCTGATGGTGTTGGCGCTGTCGCCCTGCGTGACCTCGCTGCTGCCGCCGAAGCTGCCGGAGGGTTGGCCGCCCTTGCTGTCGAGGCTCACGACCTCCGCGCTCTCGATGCGGCCGCTGTCGTCAAAGGTCACGGTGAGAATATCGTCCACGGCGAGGTCGGCGGCGGTGACACTCGCGCCGTCCTTGGTGACGGTCACGTCGGAGAGGTTGATCGTCGCGCTCTCGCCGCTCTCGGTAAAGGTGCTGCCGCCGCCCATGCCGCCGGAGGGCATATCGGGCGGGGTGCCGCCCTGCTCGCTGCTGCTGTTTTCGGCGTCGCTGCTGTCGCTGCTGCTGCCATTGCTGCCCGCGGGCTTCTCCGGCGGCTGGCTGCTGCTGTTGTCGCTCTTGCTGTCGCTGTCGCCGTCCGGCTTCTCCGGCGGTGTCCCGGTGGGCTGCTCACCCGCCGCGCTGCCACTCTCGCCGGAAGGCATCTCCGGCGGCTGCTGGCTGTCATCGCCGCCCGAGGGCTGCGCCGCCTCCGTCACCTCGCCCAGTGCCAGTGTGACGGTCGAGTTATCAATCGCAGTGATTCGACCCGTGAGGGTCTGCCCCGCATACGTGGTATCCGTCGTGTTCGCCGTGCCGCAGGATGCGAGGGAGAGTACCATCGCCGCCGCGCACAGCAGGGATAGAAATTTCTTTTTCATGTCTGTTGACCTCCTCTATATTTCGTCCGCCGCGGTGCTTCGCGCCGCCGCTGTTCCTTTGATGGCTGCATCATACCGCCGCTGCCTAAAAGCAACCTAAAGGCGGAAAGAAATTTTGGGGAGTTATGAAAAGGCAGGTTTCGTCTCAGCGGCGGACGACCTCGCGGCCCTCCGACCAGACGGAGACGATGTTGTGGCGGTGGGTCATGTAAATCGCCCGCTCGAACCGCTCCTGCACCGACAGAGGGTGTGCCGCCTCGGGGAAGTCGCCGTCGTCGATGACCACCGCGTGGAGCTTGTCGCCCGCGGCGAAGCCGTCCCCCGCGCCGAAATATTTGTGGCCGGAGGTCGTGCCGAGGTAGTAGCCCTCCGGCACGGTGAGGAAATCGGGGTGCCACCGGTCGGTAACGCGCCGCGCCTTGGACGTGCGGATGGACATGGTGATGACCTTATACATCGGAAGCTGTGCGCCGCCCGCGATGTCGCTGCCCAGCGTGACCCACAGCCCCTCGTTGACCATCTGCCGCACGGGGCAGATGCCGGAGCAGATGTTCACGTTGGAGTCGGCGCAGTGTACGACCACGACGCCGTGGTCGCGGATGGCGCGGCGTTCGCGCTCGTCGGAGTGGACGCAGTGTGCCATGACGGTGTGATCCTTCCACAGCCCGTACTTATCATACGTCTCCCAATACTGGCGGCACTCCGGGTGCAGCCGACGTACCCAGTCGATCTCGCTGGTATTCTCGGAGAGGTGGGACTGGACATACAGTCCTCTCTCCTCTGCCAGCTTGCCCAGCGCGGACATGAGCGCATCGGTGCAGCAGGGTGTAAAGCGCGGCGTGAGGATGGGCTTGATGTGTTCGAAGCGGCAGCCGTCCAGCCAGCGCAGCGTCTCGCGCAGGGACGCCTCCGTCGTCTCCTCCAGCACGCCGGGGAGGCCGTTCCTGTCCATGTTCACCTTGCCGACGTAGCCTGTGACCCCGGCGCGTTCCAGCTCGTCCATGAGGATGAGCGTGGCGTCGGTGTGGAGGGAGGAGAACATACACACGCGGGTCGTGCCGCTGGTGATGAGATCGGTGGCCAAGCGGCGGTAGACGCGGCGGGCGTAGTCCGTGTCGGCAAAGCGCGCCTCGGTCGGGAACGTGTAGGTGTTCAGCCAGTCCAGCAGCGGCAGGTCCATGCCCATGCCGAGCATGGGGTACTGCGGCGCGTGGAGGTGCATATCCGCGAAGGACTGCATGATGAGGCGGTCGCCGAAGTCCCGCAGCTCGGCGTTTTCCAGCCCCTCCGGCAGCTTGTCGGAGACGGCGGTGATGACGCCGTCCTCCAGCACGAGGCAGCCGTGTTCCAAGATGTCCAGCCTGCCCATCTGCGGCGCGTGGACGATGTTGCCCCTTAATATCTGCGTCATGTTGACGACCTCCTGTAAGCAAAATAAAACGGATGTCTCAGCGTTCGTGCGCTGAAACACCCATAGCAGAGCCGTCGGCGGCTCGGTAGAAACGCCCGCGCCATTCTCGCGGGGCTATATGAGTTCCCTTATAGGGAGAGTATAGCACATTGCTTCGAAACTGTCAAACGCGAAAACCGCCACTCTGCCAAGTGACGGTTTTCTATAACCTTTATTCCGCTTACTCCACTGTTACACCGCGTTTTTTGAACTCCTCCACCATGAGGTCGAGGTCGGGTTCGATGTGGATCGGCTCACCCGCGGACTTGATGGCGTTGGCCACGTCCTTGAGGCCGTTGCCCGTGACGACGGAGACGACGGTGGCGTCGTGCGGGATCAAGCCCTGCTCGCACGCCTTTTTCAGTGCCGCCGCGCCGGTGACGCCGGCAGGCTCACCGAACACGCCGCAGGTGCGGCCGAGCAGACGCTGTGCGGCCAAGATCTCGTCATCGGAGACGTTGACGGCGAGGCCATTCGACTCGCGGATGGCCATGAGCGCCTTGTCGGCGTTGCGGGGAACGCCGACGGAGATGGAGTCGGCAATGGTGTTCTCCTCCATCGGCTGCCACGGCTTGTTCTCCT
This sequence comes from Firmicutes bacterium CAG:341, assembly GCA_963631875.1. Classification (GTDB taxonomy): domain Bacteria; phylum Bacillota; class Clostridia; order Oscillospirales; family Oscillospiraceae; genus Vescimonas. The sequence continues at coordinate 4,181 of CAVGSO010000021.1, forward strand.
GAATGGCGCGGTTGATGGGATAGCAGCCGAGAGACTGCGCGGAGATGAGGCGCGGCAGCTTGTCGATGAAGCCGATGGCGTACAGATCCTTGAAGCCCTTCCAAACGCCCGCGATGGTGCAGCCGTCGCCCACGGAGATGGCGAGATAGTCGGGCATCTGCCAGTTCAGCTGCTCGGCGATCTCCAAGGCCACGGTCTTCTTGCCCTCGCTGAGATAGGGGTTGATGGCGGCGTTGCGGTTGTACCAGCCGTATTTTTCGATGGCGGCGGCGGACATCTTGAACGTGTCCTCGTAGTTTCCCTTGACGGAGATGACGTTCGCGCCGAAGATCATGAGCTGCGCGACCTTGCCCTTGGGCGCGCGCTCGGGAACGAAGATATATGTCTTCAGGCCGGCGGCAGCGGCGTTGCCCGCCAGCGAGCTGGCGGCGTTCCCGGTGGAGGAGCAGGCGATGGTCTTCGCTCCGGCCTCCAGCGCCTTGGCCACGGCCATTGCGCTGGCGCGATCCTTGAGCGAGGCGGTGGGGTTCTGACCGTCGTCCTTCACCCACAGCTTCTTGATACCCAGCAGCGCCGCCAGCTTCGGCTCTTCATAGAGGGGACTCCAGCCTACGCGCAGCGGCGTGTCGGGGGTCGTCTCCTCCACGGGCAGCAGCTCGCGGTAACGCCACATGGAGCGGTTTTCGCGCCGCGCCAGCTTCTCCTTCGTCAGCACGGATCTGATGTAATCGTAGTCGTAGACGATGTCCAAAATGCCGCCGCAGGTGCAGTTGGTCAGGTCGGGAACGGCCTCGTAGACCTTACCGCAGCGGACACATTTGCCGTATTTCACGTTTTTCATGGTGATCTTCCTCCGTTATCATGAACGCAGGGGTGGGGCGTATGCCCCGCCCCTGCCGCGTTTCGGGTGATATTTTGATGATTTACAGCGTCTTCAAAAGACCTGTGGCCTCGTTGAACTCGTTGATCAGCTCGTCCAGCTCCTTGGCCTGTGCGTGGACGGCATCCCACGTGTTCTTCGTGTCGTACCACTGGGCGTTGAGGTCCTCGACGTTCATCTGCTGCTGCTCGACCCACGTGTAATACTTGAGGTTGTGGACGCGCTTGCGCTCGGCGTAGGTCAGCTCGAGCATACTGTCAGTCTTCAGCCCCAGCATATGCAGGTTGTGGTCGAGGGACGCCTCGTGGGCGTTGTACGCGCCGTGCATCTGGTTCAGCTCCTCGATACGGGACTGGTACATGACGGCGGAGTCGGTCAGCACCGTGCCGACCACGTCGTTCTCGGTCAGCTCGTAGTACTTGGCCATCTTGATGCAGCACAGGACATTGGCGATACCGGAAATGCCCAGCCACGTCATCTTCTGCACCTCGTCATCGGACATACCCAGCTCATCCTTCATGTACTTCTGCCCCTCGGGCGTGTTGAACAGGCGCAGCAGACGCTGGCTGTCCTCATCGTCGATGGCGATGGCCATGTCGGTGTTCTTGACGTTGTGAATCCAAGGAATATGCTTGTCGCCGATACCCTCGATACGGTGGCCGCCGAAGCCGTTATTGAGGATGGTGGGGCATTGCAGCGCCTCGCCCACGGCCAGCTTCAGGTGGGGATAACGCTCCTTGAGCAGATCGCCCGCGGACATCGTGCCGGCAGAGCCGGAGGTGAAGCACGCCCCGGCGAAGTTCTGGCCGGGCTTCTTCACGGCCTCAAAGAGCTCGGCAAGGGCATAGCCCGTGACATTGTAGTGCCACAGGGGGTTGCCCATCTCGGCGAACTGGTTGAAGATCATCATGGTGGGATCCTGCTTGAGCTCCCATGTCTTGTCGAAGATCTCCTTGACGTTGGACTCGCAGCCCGGCGTGGCGATGATCTGACCGGCGATGGACTTGAGCCAGTCAAAGCGCTCCTTGGACATATCCTGCGGCAGAATGGCCACGGACTCGCAGGCCAGCAGCTTGGAGTTGAACGCGCCGCCGCGGCAGTAGTTGCCCGTGGAGGGCCACACGGCGTGGTGGTACGTGGCGTCGAACTGACCCGTCACCAGACGCGGGGCGAGGCAGCCGAAGGACGCGCCGACCTTGTGGCAGCCCGTGGGGAACCACTTGCCGGACATGGCAATGATGCGGCAGGGGACGCCGGAGAGCTTGCTGGGGATCTCGACATAGTTGGGGACCTTCTGGAACAGTCCGCCGCTCTCCTTGGCCTCGTTGTGCCAAGAGATACGGAACAGGTTGACGGGGTCAACGTCCCACAGCCCGGTGTGTGCAAGCTTGGCCTTGATCTTCTCGGGGATCAGGTCGGGGTTCTGCATCTGCGCGATGGTGGGGATGATGACGTTGTTCTCCTTGGCCTTTTGGATGTTATGCGCCAACCCGGCCTTGTTGACGGACAGATCGATTTTACCCATGTTTCTTTTCCTCCTGCTTGTTTGCATCAATGTAAGAATACAGTGTATATTTGGAAATACCGAAGTATTTTGCCACTTTGTCGCCGGACTTTGTGACCAAGAACGCACCGGAGTCGCTGAGGAATCGGATGGCGCGCACCTTGTCGTCCTTACTCATGAGTGCCACCGGCTTGCCCACCAGCGCAACGGACTGCTCGATCAGCTCGGTCAGCACGTTATTGACGTTGATGATCTTCTCCGGCTCGGACTGCTCCTTGTCGCGGGTGAGCATGAACTCCCCCAGCTCTTGGTGCATGACCATGATGTTCGTGATGTCGTAGTTGATGGAGAGAATGGCCGTGACCGCGCCGCGGCTGTTTCGGATATAAAGCGTGGACGATTTGAGGATCTTCCCGCCCGGGGTGCGGGTGAGATAGCACAGGTGATCCTGCGGCTGGTCGTTCTGATGCTCGAGCTGCTCCAAGGCCACCATCGACGCGCCGTCGCCGACCTTTCGGCCGGAAACGTGGCCATTTTCAATATGAACGATGGTATGCTCCGGGTGGCTGCTGCCCACATCGTGGATGACCACCTCGCATTTGTCGCCGAACTGCGCCGCAATGCCTGCGGCGATCTGCTTGAGGGTCTCCAATCGCTTCGCTTCCATAGATGACCTCCCTTACTCCGCATTTCTACTTTTACATCATACCACACTCGCCGCAAAAAGCAACGCTTTTTTCAGAAAAATTTTTTGGTTTCAATAATTTTTGTTTGACATCCGCAAAACGTGTGCTATGATAGGGAAGGAAATCCAAAAATATGACCCGATTTTTGCGTGTCACATAAATTTATGGAGGTACACTATGGATTTTGCTGCCATCAGAAACGCCGCAGAGAGCTACAAGCCCGCCATGGTCAAGTTCCTGCGGGATATGATCGCCATCCCGTCCGAGTCCTGCGAGGAGGAGGGTGTCGTCAAGCGCATCGCCGAGGAACTGAAGTCTCTGGGCTATGACAAGGTGGAGTTTGACAAGCTCGGCAACGTCATCGGCTGGATGGGCGAGGGCGATAAGATCATCGCCATCGACAGCCACATCGACACCGTCGGCATCGGCAACATCGACAACTGGGAAGCTGACCCCTACAAGGGCTACGAAACGGACGACCTCATCTACGGCCGCGGCGGCTCGGATCAGGAGGGCGGCATGGCCGCCGCCGCCTACGGCGTGAAGATCATGAAGGATCTCGACCTGCTGCCCAAGGGCTACAAGATGATGGTAGTCGGCTCCGTGCAGGAGGAGGACTGCGACGGTATGTGCTGGCAGTCCATCGTCAACGAGTATTTCAACGGCCCGGAGGACGCCCGCAGCAAGATTGAGTTCGTCATCTCCACCGAGCCGACCGACGGCGGCATCTATCGCGGCCACCGCGGCCGTATGGAAATCCGCGTGGATATGCACGGTGTGTCCTGCCACGGCTCTGCCCCGGAGCGCGGCGACAATGCCATTCACAAGATGGCCGAGGTCATCCTGAACGTCCGCGACCTCAACGAAAACCCCGCCGACGGCTCGACCGAGATCAACGGCCTCGTGAAGATGCTCGACCCGAAGTTCAACCCCGACCATTACGAGGACGCCCGTTTCCTCGGCCGCGGCACCTGCACCACCAGCCAGATCTTCTACACCTCTCCCTCCCGCTGCGCCGTGGCCGATAGCTGCTCTATCTCCATCGACCGCCGCATGACCGCGGGCGAGACGTACCAGTCCTGCCTCAAGGAGATCGAAGACCTGCCCGCCTGCAAGAAGTACGCCAAGGACGTGAAGGTCTCCATGTATATGTACGACCGTCCGGCGTGGACGGGTCACGTCTACGAGACGGAGTGCTTCTTCCCCACGTGGATCAACAAGGCGTCCGCGCCGCACGTGCAGGCACTCGTGGACGCGCACCACAACCTGTGGGGCGACGAGCGTCTCAAGCCCTGCGCACTGGCCGCCTCCAAGCGCGAGGGCCGCCCGCTGACCGACAAGTGGACGTTCTCCACCAACGGCGTGTCCATTCAGGGCCGCTACGGTATCCCCTGCGTGGGCTTCGGCCCCGGTGCGGAGTCTCAGGCGCACGCGCCCAACGAGGTGACGTTCAAGCAGGATCTCGTGACCTGCGCTGCCCTGTATGCCGCCGTCCCCGGCCTGTATAAGCCGGAGAATAAGGACGGCTCGGCCACCAGCTTCCGTCAGGAGCTGACCGGCAACGATATTAAGTAATTCAAAAATACGCTCCGCGCATTTTTACAAGGTGCTGTTTTCGCCGTGCGCGGCGGAAAATTTCGTGAAACCATCATATCAATTAGGTCAATAAGGAGAATGAAACAAAATGAGCAAGACTGTTGAGCTGGCACGCCATCTGTCCACCCTGAACACCAACAATATGTATAAGACTGATTTCTATTGGACTTGGGACAAGACCGATGACGAGATCGACGCCATCTTCACCGTGGCCGATGCGCTGCGCGACCTGCGCGAGCGCAACAAGAGTACCCGTGTGTTCGATTCCGGCCTCGGTATCTCCATCTTCCGCGACAACTCCACCCGCACCCGCTTCTCCTTCGCCTCCGCCTGCAACCTGCTGGGTCTGGCGGTGCAGGATCTGGACGAGAAGAAGTCCCAGATCGCCCACGGCGAGACCGTCCGCGAGACGGCGAACATGGTGTCCTTCATGGCCGATGTCATCGGCATCCGCGACGATATGTTCATCGGCGAGGGTCACAAGTATCAGAAGACATTCATGGACGCCGTTAAAGAGGGCTATCATGACGGTATTCTTGAGCAGCAGCCCACGCTGGTCAACCTGCAGTGCGACGTCGATCACCCCACGCAGTGCATGGCCGATATGCTGCACGTCATCCACTATTTCGGCGGCGTGGAGAACCTCAAGGGCAAGAAGGTCGCTATGACGTGGGCATATTCTCCCAGCTACGGCAAGCCCCTGTCCGTGCCGCAGGGCGTGATCGGCCTTTTCACCCGCTTCGGCATGGACGTGACGCTGGCGCACCCCGACGGCTATGACGTCATGCCCGAGGTCGAGGAGGTCGCCCGCAAGAACTGCGAGAAGTACGGCTCCAAGTTTCACAAAACAAACGACATGAAGGAAGCCTTCAAGGATGCCGACATCGTCTACCCCAAGTCCTGGGCATCCTATGCCGCAATGGAGGAGCGCACGAAGCTCTACGCCGCCGGCGACAAGGACGGCATTGACGCGCTGGAGAAGCGTCTGCTGGCGCAGAACGCCGAGCATAAGGACTGGGCCTGCACCGAGGAAATGATGAAGCTGACGAAGGACGGCAAGGCGCTGTACCTGCACTGCCTGCCCGCCGACATCACGGGCGTCTCCTGCAAGGAGGGCGAGGTCGATGCCTCCGTGTTCGACCGTTACCTCGTGCCGCTGTATAAGCAGGCGTCCTACAAGCCCTACATCATCGCCGCGATGATCTTCATGGCACAGGTGAAGGATCCCGTCAAGGCGCTCATGGAGCTGGACGAGAGCAAGAATACCCGCAAGGTGTTCTGAATCATGCTTCCGTAGCGGGAGGGTCTCCCTCCCGCTATTCCCCTGCTTATCAAGGCTCGCGGGGCGATGAAAAAGAAATTATGCCGCAATGCACAAGTTTTTATTGAAATTTTCATCAGCTTCCTGTATACTATTTGCAGACCACGCAGTGACGTGAATACCGGGTCGGAAACCCGTTGTTCAGACGCACGTCAAATTTTCCTTATCTTCAGACGTGTGTCACATACTTAAAGGAGGAACAAAGAATGAAAAAGATCCTTGCAATGCTCCTCGCACTGGTCATGGCGCTGAGCCTGATGGCCTGCGGTGCGAAGGACACCAGCACGACGGATGACGCCGCTAACACGGATGATTCCGCCGACACCGCATCGGTCAAGGTGGGCTTCATCACCCTGCATGATGAGAACTCCACCTACGACCTCAACTTCATCAACGCTGCCAAGGAGGCCATTGCCCAGCTCGGCATGACCGACGCCGACTACATCCTCAAGACCAATGTCCCCGAGGGTCAGGAGTGCTATGAGACGGCCATGGATCTGGTCGATGCCGGCTGCAACATCATCTTCGCCGATAGCTTCGGTCATGAGCCTTACATGATCCAAGCCGCGCAGGAGTGCCCCGATGTTCAGTTCTGCCACAGCACCGGTACCCGCGCTCACACCGAGGGTCTGGCCAACTACCACAACGCCTTCGCCTCCATCTATGAGGGCCGCTATCTGGCCGGTATCGCTGCCGGTATGAAGCTGAACGCCATGATCGACGCTGGCGAGATCAAGGCCGACGAGGCCAAGATGGGCTATGTCGGCGCGTACACCTACGCCGAAGTGGTCTCCGGCTACACCTCCTTCTATCTGGGCGCTAAGTCCGTCTGCCCCACCGTCACCATGGACGTGACCTTCACCGGCAGCTGGTATGACGAGGCTCTGGAGAAGGAAGCCGCGCAGAAGCTGATCGACGGCGGCTGCAAGCTCATCAGCCAGCACGCTGACTCCCTGGGCGCTCCCACTGCCTGCGAGAACGCCAAGGTTCCCAACGTCTCCTATAACGGCTCTACCCAGTCCGCCGGCCCCAACACCTACATCATCTCCTCCCGCATCAACTGGGCTCCCTACTACGTGTATGCCATCCAGTGCGTCATCAACGGCGCTGCCATTGATGCTGACTGGACCGGTACGCTGAGTACCGGCTCCGTTGAGCTGGCCGACCTGAACACCGCCGTGGCCGCCGAGGGTACTGCCGAGGCCATCGAAGCCGCCAAGGCCAAGCTGGAAAGCGGCGAGCTCCATGTGTTCGACACCGCCAACTTCACTGTCAGCGGTGAGAACGTCAAGGATTCCATGAAGCTCGATGCGGACGGTCACCTGACCTCCTACATGGCCGATGTGGACTACGATACCGCTTACACCCCCGATACCGAGGTCGTGCATGACGGTTACTTCTCCGAGTCCGAGTTCCGTTCTGCTCCTTACTTCGATATCACCATCGACGGCATCAATCTGCTGGATACCAAGTTCTAATCTCGGGGGTTTCAAGAAAAAAGCATATCATCCCCATGGTGGGCTGCGAGAGCAGCCCACCATTTGTTTTTAATTTCCCCGAAACACAAAAATTGTCGATATACACAAATCAAAAGGCGCATTCTTGTATAACCTTACATTCTTTGTATGTGCCTTACTATTTTTTTGTGATTTTTGATTTACATTGGAAAATATCTATGGTAGAATAGCGTGTACGGATTTGATACCCGGTGTGTTACGAGGTGTTGCAGCCATTTGCACCGAAAGAAAGGATGACAGCCTTGGAAAAGAAATGCGCGATCAGAATGGAGAACATCACCAAGCGCTTCGGCAGCAAGGTCACGGCCAACAAGGGCGTGACGATGGAGCTGTACGAGGGGGAGATCCTGTCGCTGCTGGGCGAAAACGGCAGCGGCAAGACGACGCTCATGAATATGCTCTCCGGCATCTACTACCCCGACGAGGGGCAAATCTACGTCCACGGTCAACCGGTAAATATTTCTTCGCCGAAGGATGCCTTTGACCTTGGTATCGGCATGATTCACCAGCACTTCAAGCTGGTCGATCTGTTCACCGCCACGGAGAATATCATTCTCGGTCTCGGCGGCAAGCTCGATCTGAACAACGCCCGCCAGAAGGTCAAGGATATCTGTGACAAATACGGCTTTGAGATCGACCCGGACATGAAGATTTACGATATGTCCGTCTCCCAAAAGCAGACCGTGGAAATCGTCAAGGTGCTCTACCGCGGTGCTGACATCCTGATTTTGGACGAGCCGACCGCCGTTCTGACCCCGCAGGAAACGGATAAGCTCTTCGCCGTCATGCGCAACATGAAGGCCGACGGAAAGTCCCTCATCATCATCACCCACAAGCTCCACGAGGTGCTGGACGTCTCCGACCGCGTGGCCGTGCTGCGTAAGGGCGAGTACATAGGCGACGTAATGACGAAGGACGCCGACCAGCAATCCCTGACCGATATGATGGTCGGTCACAGCGTCGCGCTGAATATCGACCGTCCCACGCCCGTCAACGTGAAGACGCGCCTGAAGGTAGACGGTCTGACCGTCTTCGACGAGCTGGGCGTCAAGCGTTTGGACAACGTGACGTTCGACGTCAACGCGGGCGAGGTGCTGGGGATCGCGGGCATCGCAGGCTCGGGACAGCGCGAGCTGCTCGAGTCCATTGCAGGACTCTACCCCGTGACCTCCGGCACGGTGACGTATATCGACCCGGAGACGGACAAGGCGCAGAATTTGGTGGGCATGGACCCGATGGACATCCGCAAGGCGGGCGTGGCCATGAGCTTCGTCCCCGAGGATCGACTGGGCATGGGACTTGTCGGCTCGATGGGCATGACGGGCAACATGATGCTCCGCTCGTGGCGCAAGGGCAAGGGCGTATTCCTCGACCGCAAGACCCCCGAGGATTTGGCGCAGCGCATTTGGCAGGAGCTGGAGGTCGTCACGCCCAGCACCAGCTTCCCCGTGCGCCGTATGTCCGGCGGCAACGTGCAGAAGGTGCTGGTCGGGCGTGAGATCGCCCAGCAGCCCTCCGTGCTGATGACCGCCTACGCCGTGCGCGGCTTGGACATCAACACCTCTTACACCATTTACAACCTGCTGACCGAGCAGAAGATGAAAGGCGTCGCCGTCGTCTACGTCGGCGAGGATCTCGACGTGCTGCTGGAGCTGTGCGACCGCATTGTGGTGCTTTGCGGCGGCCAAGTCTCCGGCGTGGTGGACGGACGCACCACCGATAAGCGCGAGGTCGGCGCACTGATGACCCGCATGAGAGGAGGTAAGGCAGATGAATAAAAAAGCTGCTCTCTTTCACATTTCCAAGCGCGACGCGCTTCCCCTGCCCAAAGCACTGGCCATCCGCGGCGGTATCCTGCTGCTGGCGCTGGTGTTCTGCGGCCTCATCACCACACTGCTGACCGGGCAGAACCCCATCGAGGTCTACGCCACAATTCTCGACGGTGCGTTCGGCTCTTCCCGCCGTATCGGCGTCACGTTCCGCAACGTGGCCGTACTGCTGGGTATCTCTTTGGCTGTCACACCCGCGTTCAAAATGCGCTTTTGGAACATCGGTGCGGAGGGTCAGACGCTCATCGGCTGCCTCGCCACCACCGCCTGCATGATTCTGCTGGGTGATAAAGTCTCCACCCCGCTGCTTATCTGCATTTCCCTTGTCGCCGCCCTGCTGGCGGGCGCACTGTGGGGCTTCCTCCCCGCCTTCTTCAAGGCCAAGTGGAACACGAACGAGACGCTCTTCACCCTCATGATGAACTACATCGCCATGCAGCTTGCCTCCTGCTTCATCATCGTTTGGGAGGTTCCCAAGGGTGCAGGCAAGATCGGCGTCATCAACCAGTCCACCCGCTCCGGCTGGCTGCCCGAGGTCGGCAGCGCCTACATTCTCCCCATCATCATCGTAGCCGTCATGACCGTGGCTATGTATATCTACATGACATACAGCAAGCACGGCTATGAGATCGCTGTCGTCGGCGAGAGCCAGCGCACCGCAAGCTACGCGGGCATCAAGGTCGATCGCGTTATCATCCGCACGATGGTGCTCTCCGGCGCTCTGTGCGCCCTGATGGGCTTTATGATGACCGCGGGCATCGACCACACCCTGACCACCACCATCGTGGACAGCCGCGGCTTCACCGCCGTCATGGTCTCCTGGATGTCCAAGTTCAATCCCTTTATCATGATCGCCGCCTCCCTCCTGCTCGTCACGATGGATCGCGGCGCGAGCGAGGTGGCCAGCGCCCTGAGCCTGAACCACTCCTTCGCCGATATCCTGACGGGTATCATCCTGTTCTTCATCATCGCTACCGAGTTCTTCATCACCTACAAGGTCACTCTGCGCAAGAGCGGCAAGAAGGAGGCGTAACGGATGTTTGATTTTGTATCTTTCTTTCCCCGTGCCGTCATGCAGGGCATCCCTCTGCTGTTCGGCAGCACAGGCGAAATTCTGACGGAGAAATCCGGCAACCTGAACCTCGGTATCCCCGGCATCATGTACGTCGGCGGTATCAGCGGCGTCATCGGCTCGTTCTTCTATGAGCAGTCTGTCCCCGCCGCCGAGATGAACGGCTTTTTGGCCATCATGATCCCCATCCTCTGCTCCCTGCTGGGCTCTCTGCTGATGGGGCTTCTGTACTGCTTCCTGACCGTCACGCTGCGTGCCAATCAGAACGTCACGGGTCTTGCCATGACCACGTTCGGCGTGGGCGTGGGCAACTTCTTCGGCGGCTCGCTCATCAAGCTGACGAACAGCGAGGTCCCCTCCATTGCCCTGTCCAATACGAGCCTGTTCTTCAAAACCGGCTCGGAAAGCACGGGCTGGTTCAGTCAGCTCTTCCTGTCCTACGGTTTCTTGGCCTATGCGGCCATCGTCATCGCGCTGGGCGCGTCCTACTTCCTCAACCACACCCGCCCCGGCCTGCACCTGCGCGCCGTGGGTGAGAGTGCCTCCACCGCAGACGCGGCGGGCATCAACGTGACGAAGTACAAGTACTTCGCCACCTGCATCGGCTCGATGATCGCCGGCCTCGGCGGACTGTACTACGTCATGGACTACGCCAACGGCGTGTGGTCGAACAACGCCTTCGGCGACCGTGGCTGGCTGGCCATCGCACTCGTTATCTTCACCATTTGGCGTCCCAATGTCAGCATTTTGGCGTCTATCCTCTTCGGCGGCCTGTATATTCTGAACATCTACCTGCCCGTCGGCTCACACATGGAGGTCAAGGAGCTTTACAAAATGCTCCCCTATGTCATCACCCTCGTGGTGCTGATCGTCGTCTCCCTGCGTAAGAAGCGCGAGGATCAACCCCCTGCGTCCCTCGGTCTCTCCTACTTCCGCGAGGAACGCTGACACAAACGAAAACGAGTAGGCCGCACAGCGGCCTGCTCGTTTTTTCTACCCATTCCCAATTTGAAAGGAGAAAATCATGGCCTCCCTGCTCATCAAAAATATCGCCCGGCTCGTCACCTGCGACGATTCTGACCGCGTCCTGCGCCATGCGGACATCTACTGCGAGGACGGCTTTATCCAGTCCATCGGCTCAGAACTAAACGTGACCGCCGACGAGACGATCGACGCAAGCCATATGTTCTGCTACCCCGGCCTCATCAACACGCACCACCATCTCTATCAGGTCTTCTCGCGCAATCTGCCCAAGGTGCAGCATATGGAGCTGTTCGACTGGCTCAAGACGCTCTACGAGATCTGGAAAAACTTGGACGGCGAGGTCGTCCGCCTCTCGTCCCTCACGGGCATGGGCGAGCTGATGAAGCACGGCTGTACGACCTGCTTTGACCACCACTACGTCTTCCCCGCCCACGCGGGCGACCTGCTGGCGTCGCAATTCGCCGCCGCTGACGCGCTGGGCATCCGTATGTACGCCAGCCGCGGCAGCATGGACCTGAGCGTCAAGGACGGCGGCCTGCCGCCGGACAGCGTGGTGCAGACAGTGGACGAGATCATGGCCGACAGCGTCCGCTGTATTGAAAAATACCACGACCCGCGCTGCGGTGCGATGCACCGCGTCGCCCTCGCGCCCTGCTCGCCGTTCTCCGTCTCATCGGAGCTGCTGCGGCAGAGTGCCGTGCTGGCGCGGCAATACCACGTGCGGCTGCACACCCACCTGTGCGAGACGAAGGACGAGGAAAACTTCATGCTCGCGCGCGAGGGCATCCGCCCGCTGGAATATATGGCGCGGCTGGGCTGGCTCGGCGAGGACGTATGGTTCGCCCACGGCATCCACTTCAACGACGCGGAGCTGCGCCTCTTGGCCGAGACAGGCACGGGCATAGCACACTGCCCCATCAGCAACATGAAGCTCGCCAGCGGCGTCGCCCGTGTGCCGGAGATGCTCGCGCTCGGCGTCCCCGTGGGGCTGGCGGTGGACGGCTCGGCCTCCAACGACGGCTCAAGTCTCCTCGAAGAGCTGCGCGTGGCCTACCTCCTGCACCGCCTGACCGCCAGCGGCCGCGCACCGAGCGGCTACGAGGTGCTGAAAATGGCCACGCGCGGCAGCGCGCGGCTCTTGGGTCGAGACGACATCGGCCAGCTCGCCGAGGGCAAGTGCGCCGACCTCTTCCTCCTCGACAGCCGCCGCCTCGAGCTGGTCGGCTGTGGGCAGGATGCCGCCTCGGTCTTAGGCACGGTCGGCGTTCGCGGCGCGGTGGACTACACCGTGGTGCAGGGGCGCGTGACCGTCCGCGAGGGGCATTTGGCCGCGCTGGACGAAGGGAAGCTGGCCGTCGAGGCCAACGCCAAGTGCCGCGAATACTTGGCTAAGGCGTAAAGAAAACGTTACTTTCTTGTCGCTTTTTTAACGTGCAAATGTGAATTTTTGTTCAAATTCGACATTCTTTTGTTTACAAAACTGTCGCTTTTATGCTATAATCGTATCAATCAATCACCACCCCCGCTGGAAAGGAAGTCGATTTGGAGAAATACGTTCCGACCTACGAAGGCACGCTGCGCAAGAAAGCGTTGGAGGTGCCGCGCTGCATCAGCGAGTGCAGCGGCATCCGTGTCTTTGGCCGCCGCATCAAGTCGCTGGTCTTCAGCACCGACGTGGCCATTATCAAGAACATCAACGCCGACGCGGTCATCGCCGTCTATCCCTTCACGCCGCAGGCCGGAATCACGCAGGCCATCATCGGCGTGTCCGACGTCCCTGTCTTTGTGGGCGTGGGCGGCGGGCTGACCAAGGGGCAGCGCTCCGCGCAGATCGCCGCCTATGCCGAGCATCAGGGCGCGTTCGGCGTCGTCTGCAATACATTTATGGACGAGGATACCATCCGCATGATCAAGCAGGCCGTCGAAATCCCGGTGGTCTACACCGTCGTGTCGGAGCGCGTCGATTTGGAGCGGAAGCTGGCCACCGGGCTGGATTTCATCAATGTCTCCGGCGCGGACCGCACCCCGCAGATCGTCTCCGAGCTGCGGCGGCGTTACCCCTCCCTGCCCATCATCGCCACGGGCGGCCCGAGCGACGACACCATCCGCGCCACCATTCAGGCCGGCGCAAACGCCATTACCTACACGCCGCCCAGCAACGGTCAGCTCTTCTCCGGCGATATGCGCCGCTACCGCCAGTGGTACGCAGAAAACGCCGCAGAGGAATCATAGCCCCTACATAAAAAGGACACCTTGGGTCACTCGACCCAAGGTGTCCTTTCAACGTGCCGAGCCTGTTCTGACCCGTCACTTATTATTCAACTTCCCGAGGTAGCGGTAGATACTGGCCTCGGAGCTGTGGAGCGCCTGCGCGACGTGGCTGACGGAGCCCTTGAGCAGAAATACGCCCTTGCGGTTGAGGATGTCCGTGATCTCCATCTTCTCGTCCTGCGTCAGCCGATCCACCTCCACCGGGTAAGCAGACACCACCTGAGAGACGATGCTCGCGGTCGCCCCGGCGATAGACGTGGGATAGCCCGTGCGGATGGGCTTCTCCACCGGGTCGTTGTCATCGGCGATAAGGCGCGTGCCGCTGGGAATACCGCGCTTCAAGCCGCCGCCGCACAGCTCCATGACGCGCTGCGACAGCTCCTCGTAGCGGCTGGCATCGAAGTTGATGCACAGCAGCCCCGACAGCTCGCCGGAGCGTCCCTTGATGAACATGGAGTTGGAGCACATATTCTTCCCGGTGGCGGACACCGTCTCGAAATTCAGGACGTAGTTCTGCGTCTCGTACATATTCCCGGCGACGTATTCCAGCATTTTATTGCTCAGCGGTGAGCCGAGGTGGCGGCCCGTCAGCTCACCGTTGGCGATGGCGACGATCTCGTTAGAGTCGTCCTTCAGCTCGTGCAGCGCAATCTCGTAGTCAGGGCCGAGAATATGCCCCAAAAAGTCCACGATCAAGGTGTAGTGTCGTTTCAGTTCCGCGTCCATGGTGAGTCCCCTCTTTCCGTTATTCGGTGGTTGCTCAGTTCTCCTTTGGTGTCTCTGTCTGTTTTGCTTTTTCCTCGTCCTCCAAGACGCGGTAGGCCACCTTGCCCACGAGCGTCTTGGGCAGCTCCTCACGGAACTCAATGTCGTAGGGCATGGCGTACTTGGCCACGTGCTTGCGGCAGTAGTCCAGCAGCTCCTGCTTCGTGATGTCCGCGGCGGGAACGCCGGGCTTGAGCATGACGAACGCCTTGACCTTCTGCATCTTGTAGGGGTCGGGTACGCCGATGACGCAGCTCATCTGCACCTTCTCGTGCGCGTCGAGGATATTCTCGAGCTGGCCGGGGTAGACGTTGTACCCGGAGGTGATGATCATACGCTTGGCGCGCCCCTTGAAGTAGATGAAGCCCTGCTCGTCCATGCTGCCGAGATCGCCCGTATAGACCCACGTGAGGCCGTCGGCGTGGGTACGCAGGGTCTTGGCCGTCTCCTCGGGGTTATTCATGTAGCACTTCATGACGGTCGGGCCGGCGAGCAGAATTTCTCCCTCCTCTCCGTAGGGCAGCTCCTCGTCGGTATCGGGCTTGACGATCTTGATGTACGTATCGGGGAACGGCAGACCGATCGACCCCTCCTTGTAGATGTTGGTCGGCGTAAGGCAGCAGGCCGTGACCGTCTCCGTCGTGCCGTAGCCCTCGCGCACCTGAATGACGGCGTGGTGGTCGTAGAGGAACTTGTCGAACTTCTTTTTCAGCTCGATGGAGAGGCTGTCTCCGCCTGAGAACACACCCTTGAGGCTGCTGAGGTCGGCATTGCCCATGCTGGGCAGACGCAGCAGTGCCTCATACAGCGTCGGAACGCCGGCGATAAAATTGCAGCGGTACTTGACAATCTGCCGGGCGTAGCTCTTGGCCGTGAAGCGCGGGATGAGAATGCACCGTCCGCCCTGCGAGAGCATGGAGTGGACGCACACGCCGAGGCCGAAGCCGTGGAACAGCGGCATGGCCGCCAGCATTCGGTCGCCGGGACGGAACATGGGGTTCGTGGCGATGATCTGCTGGCCGAGGGCGTTGAAGTTGCCGTTCGTGAGGACAATGCCCTTCGTCGTCCCCGTTGTGCCGCCGGAGTAGAGGATGACGGCGGGGTCGTCGTACCCGCGCTCTACGCGATAGTTCTTGTAGAAGCAATAGCGGGACATATCCATAAATTCCTTCCAGCGGATGACCGGGGCATCGTCGGGAATTTTCTGAATTTTCCGCCCCTCGGTGAGCATATACCCCGCGCGGATTGTCCGCGAGAGCGCGTCCTTGACCGAGGCGATGATGATGTTGATAATGCCCGTATTCTGGCGGATATGCTCAAACTTGTCGTAAAACTGGTCGAGGGTGATGGCGGTGGTAGACTCGGAGGCGTTGAGGTAAAACTCGATCTCCTTCTCCGCCGAGAGCGGGTGGATCATGTTGGCGATACCGCCCACCAAGTTCACCGCGTAGAACATATAGATGGCCTGCGGGCAGTTCGGCATGGCAATCGTGACCTTGTCGCCGGGGCGAACGCCCAGCGTTTTCAGGCTCTTGGCGCAGCGTTCGATCTCCTGCACCATCTTCTTGTAGCTCGTGGACTTACCCATGAAGTCGAAGGCGATATGATTGGGATACTGCTTTGCAATGCGCTCCACCGCGTCAAACATACTGCCCTGAAAATACTCCAAATGCATGGGAACTTCCCCCATATAGTCCCTCCACGGGGTCTTTACCTCACTCATACGATACCTCCTCCGCCAAGGGCTTTTCCAGCTCCTCGGGGTGTGTCAGCAGATATTCCAGCAGACGGACGGACTTGGAGTAGTAGTACCCGTCGGCCAGACGCTCGTCGATGGTCAGCCCCAGCTCCAGCGTCTCACGCATGGAGACGCTGCCGTTTTCGTCGAAATACGGGGCGATCTTCTTCTCGCCGATGATGCAGAAGAGTGAACACGTGCCCCAGTTCGTCAGGTGGTGGTAGCCGCACTTGAGCTTAATCGAGCCGAGATTGGAGATGACCACGGAGCTGTAATACGGGTCGGTGGCGACCATGTCCTTGGGGACCCAGCCGTGCTTATCGAGCCACATGATGAACTTCACCGCCGCCTTGCCGAGCCAGCGGGGCAGCTTGTTGAGAATGTCCATGTTCTCCGTGGAGGAGTCCACCTTCTCCGAGCGGCACTCCTGCACCTGCGAGCGGATGTAGCCGTGGACGTCCTGCACGGTGAAGTCGTCCTTCCCGTGGAGGAACGCCAGTGCCTCCGCGCCCTTGTCGGAAAACTGCTTTTTCACCACGAAGGCGGCGGAGACTTCATTGCGCTGGTAGAAGTTGCTGTTGACGATGAAGCGGTTGAGCTTCGGGCGCAGCGTGATGGTCTTGAGCAGTGCGGCCACGACGAGATGGAACATGGTGTAGGGGAAATCCGTCTCCGTCTCGTTCTTCTTGGCAAGATATGCATTCATCGCCGTCAAATCGACCTTGACGGAGATGTACGCCTCGTTGTCACAGCGGTTGGGATAGATGATGCCGGTGATAAAGTGGAGCGAATCCAACTCCCGCAGCAGGCGGCCGTCCCGACGGTCGCCCCGGCGTTTCTTTTGTGCTTCCATGAGGTTCTCCTGTGTATCTGATAAAATTGAACGCATTTTTCAAGCGTCTGTACTGCGGCATATTCCGTGGGAGCTGCGAAACAGCTTTCCCATGAGTTTCTATTATAACAGAGGCGGCGGCGGATTGCCACATTTATTTTCCCTCCGCGGCGATTTTCATAAAATTTTGTCCAATCTGTTAATTCTGCATAAAAGCCCTTTACCTTTGCTGACTTTTCCTGTAAAATACTGTGTCAGTAAATTGAGAAGCGGGGCAGTATCTCTATGAACTTCTTTCAACGCATCGGCAACGCGCTCTCGCGCTTCATGTACGGCCGCAACGGCGTGGATCGTCTCTGTGCGGCAATGATATGGGTCGCGGTGATCTTGAACCTCGTCACCGTCTTCCTCACCAAAGGCTCGCCGACGGTCTACCGTATCTTCAGCTTCGTCTCCACCGTCACGGCCTTTTTGGCGCTGTATCGGATGTTCTCGCGCAACCTCGAAAAACGCCGCGCCGAAAACGCGCGGTTCATGGATCGGGTGTGGCTGCCCGTCAGCCGCCGCCTCTCCGACCTGCGGCAGCGGCGCGGCGACCGCGACCACCGCTACTTCACCTGCCCCGGCTGCGGCGCGGTGTGCCGCGTCCCGAGAGGCAAGGGCCGCATCGTCATCACCTGCCCGCGCTGCGGCAGAGAAATCCACGGCAAGAGCTGAAAACCAGATATAAAAAAGACCGCCGAGGCGGTCTTTTTTGCACGCACTCCCGATAAACGCCCGTAGGCGACGTCATCCCCGCCGCCCCGCCGTTTTTCTTTACATCTCCCGCCGAGCACCGGGGCGGGTGGTTTTGGATAGGACGGTGAGGTGCAGCTCCCCGGCGGAAAGCTCCGTCAACCGGGCGGCGAGGTCGCTTTCCCGGCCCTCCGGGAGCGAGACGGTGAGGCGGATCTCCGCGCCGTAGTCCGCCGCGTCCAGCAGCCCGTCGAGGGCGGCGATCTCGCCCTTTACGCGCTCGAAAAGCCCGTAGGGGCAAGGGATGGCGACCGTCACCCAGCGGCCAAGCTCGGCCACCCCGGCCTGCACGAGCGTGTCGCGGGCGGACTTGGAATAGGCGCGGGTCAGGCCGCCCGCACCCAGCAGCACACCGCCGAAATACCGTGTGACGACGCACACGACGTTCGTCACATTCTCGCGCTGAAAAACGTTGAGCATGGGCTGTCCCGCCGTCCCCTGCGGCTCACCGTCGTCGCCGTAGCGCACCACGCCGTCGCCGATGAGGTAGCACCAGCAGTTGTGGCGGGCGTCGTAGTACTGCTTCTTCATCTGTGCAATGAACGCTCGCGCCTCGTCCTCGTCGGTGACGGGGCGCAAATGTCCGATAAAGCGGGAGCGTTTTTCGGTAAATTCCGTCTCCGCCGCCTGAAACGGTACGCGCACGAGGCTCATTCCCAGTCCTCCTTCGGCGCTTGCCAGCCCTCGATGAACTGGTGAAGATGGCCGATGACGCGGGGCGGGCAGACGGCCACCACGTCCACGGTCGCGCCGTACTCCACGCGCTCGACCTTGGCCTCGCGGTACAGCTCGTCCAGTGCGCCCGCCTTGTCGTAGGGGAGATGAAGCGTCACGCGCTTTGTTCCCTTGTCGAGCATTTTGTCGATGGCGGCGAGCAGCACATCCACGCCCTCGCCCGTCTTGGCGGAGAGGGCGACGGCGTTTTCCTCCTTGCGCTGGAAGGCGAACGCCACGTCGCACTTGTTGTAGACGCGCAGGCAGGGAATCTCATCCGCGCCCAGCTCTCGGATCAGGTCGTCTACGATGGCGGCCTGTGCCTCCCACCCCGGGTTGCTCACGTCGATGACGTGCAGCAGCAGATCGGCGTATTCCAGCTCCTCCAGCGTCGCCTTGAACGCCTCGACGAGCTGATGCGGCAGCTTGCGGATGAAGCCCACCGTGTCGGAGATGACCACGTCCAGCGTATCGCTGACGGTCAAAAGGCGCGTGGTGGTGTCCAGCGTGTCAAAAAGGCGGTTGTTGGCGGGAATGTCCGCCCCGGTGATGGCGTTGAGCAGCGTGGACTTTCCCGCGTTGGTGTAGCCCACGATGGCGACCACGGGGATCTCGTTCTTCTGCCGCCGCTGGCGCTGGGTGGCGCGGACACGCCGCACCTCCTCCAGCTCCTCCTTGAGCTTGTCGATCTTGCGGCGGATGTGGCGGCGATCCGTCTCAAGCTGCGTCTCGCCCGGGCCTTTCGTGCCGATGGGCGAGCCGCCCGTGCCTCCCTGCCGCTCCAAATGCGACCACATACCGATCAGCCGCGGCAGGAGGTACTGGTACTGCGCCAGCTCCACCTGCAGGCAGCCCTCCTTCGTCCGCGCGCGCTGGGCGAAAATGTCCAAGATGAGGCCGCTGCGATCCAGCACCTGCACGCCGCAAAGCTCCGTCAGCACACGCACCTGTGAGGGGGAGAGGTCGTTGTCAAAAATGACCATCGTGGCCTCGTTGTTCTCCACCATGCGCTTGACCTCTTCGACCTTGCCCTCGCCGATGAAGCTGTGCGGGTCGGGCTTTTCGCGGTTTTGCAGGATCATGCCGACGCTCTCCGCGCCCGCCGTCTCCACGAGTGCCTGAAGCTCCGCTAAGCTTTCCTCGTCGGCACTGTCCGCACCCAGCACCGGGGACTTCAGCCCCACCAGCACTGCGTAGTCCCGCACGCCCTCTTTATTCTGTTCGATGGTCTTTCGTTCCATAGGCACTCCCCTGTCTGTATTTGCCCATAGTATAGCGCATTTCCCGCCGTTTGTAAATAAACAAGACCCGCACCGAACGGTGAAGTGATAAAATAATGGTAGACACGAAAGTGCCTACCATTATTTTTATGCTAT
>CAVGSO010000022.1:0-610 GCA_963631875.1 Firmicutes bacterium CAG:341
AAACAAATAAGCGTAATTTGCAACTCGGCGTTTTGGCATCGTATCTTTGGCTGATCGTCCATATTGGTGTAAACTTTATTTATGCACCGCTTTTGCTCAGTACTTTGGGTAAAAGCGAATATGGGCTTTATCAGGTGATCGCCTCCTTTTTGGCCTACATCAATGTGCTGGAGACGAGCTTGTCGGCGGGTGTGCTTCGGTTTTATTGTAACGTAAGGGCGAAAAGCGATGAAAAACACATACAGAACGTCCTGGCTATTTGCAGATCGATCTATCACAAATTAACGGTCGTAATTATTGGTATCGGCATTGTAATTCTATTTATATTTCGGGGGTTTTACTCGTCATCGTTTACTGACGGAGAGCTGACGGAAGGCACGGCAATGCTGGCACTGCTCGTTTTCAATATTTGCATTACGATGCTGAATGCGTTGTATTTGGCGTGCATTCAAGGAAATGAGCGATATGTGTTCGAAAAATTGCTGTCGATCCTGTCACAGATCCTTCAGCCCATTCTATGTCTGTTGATCCTCTATCGATTTCCGTATGCCTTCGTTGTAACGGTCATTCAAGTCCTCTTAAATGTGGGCGTATCGATTATTCGGTACAT
>CAVGSO010000022.1:620-1747 GCA_963631875.1 Firmicutes bacterium CAG:341
CATGTATGCAAAAAAAGAACTGAATGTAAAAGTGGCCCTTTACGAAAAGGATGCTCAGCTTGAAAGGAAGATCCTTGTTTTTGCGGGCGGAATTCTGCTGGCTAATATCGCAGACCAAATTTTTTGGAAAACAGATCAGATCATACTGGCAAAGCTATTTGATACCGCTACGGTCGCGGTCTATGCGGTGGGAGCGCAAATTTATACGAATTATATGTATGTCGGGACAACTGTGTCAGGTGTGTTTTTTCCAAAGGTCAGCGTTTACTATCAAGAACGGGATGGCATAAAGAAAATATCAAATCTCTTTATCCGAGTGGGGCGTATTGCATTTATTTTGTGCTATTTGGTTCTTTCGGCTTTTATGATATTCGGAAAGGAATTTATCCGGTTTTGGGTCGGTGAGGAATACTATTCGGCCTACGCTGTGGCCTTAGTAGTGATGGTGCCGTTTACGATAGATGTGATACAAAATTTGGGGCTGACGATTTTACAGGTTGTCGATAAGTATGCTTTCAGAGCGAAAATGTACTTTGTGGCAGCGCTTCTGAATATCGTTTCAACGATCGTACTTGCAAGGCAATTTTCCGGGTTCGGAGCAGCACTTTCAACAGGCGGTACAATGTTTCTTACAAGCGGGATCATCATGAATATATATTATTGCAGAATAGTGCGGTTGGATATTGCCTCGTTTTGGAAGAATATTGTGAGTATGCTTCTAAGGCTTTTGCCGATCACGGCTCTCGGAATGGCGGCGAATTCAGCACTTGGGTCAGCGAGCTCAATATGGCTATTTCTGGTAAAACTGTTTGGATACACGTTGGCATATTGCGTGGCCGGGTATGTATTTGTGATGAATGAAGAAGAACAAGAAATCGTCCGCAGATTGCTGCTTAAGGCACTAAGGAGAGGGGAAAGATGAAATTTAGCTTTGTAATTCCGGTATATAATGCGGCGAGATATTTGGAAGAATGTGTTTTTAGCATTTTGAGCCAATCCTATAAAAACATTGAAATTTTATTGATAGACGATGGTTCAAAAGACGGCTCAGGGGCATTATGCGACAGATTAGCAGCAGAAAACTCGAAAGTTCATGTGATTCACAAGAGTAATGAGGGACCCGGTAT
>CAVGSO010000022.1:1757-24049 GCA_963631875.1 Firmicutes bacterium CAG:341
GCAATATCGGAGTGAAATATGCCACGGGGAATTTTATTATATTTTGCGATGCAGATGACTATTATAGCAGCAGTGACTTTTTGGACGTTGTTGCGGCAAAAATTACAAACAGTACTGATATAGTCGTATTTAATTATTCGCTCTCATATACCGGGGGGGGGGTACATGAATCACGAAGGTGTATTTCTGAATTGGAGGATACATATAGCACAGGGTGTGAGTACTTAAAGGCTGCATTGGCTGTCAGATATGATTATAGATGGTATCCTGTGTTATATGCATTTAGACAAGAGCTGTTTGATACAGGGATAGAATTCCCAAGAGAAAAATTAGGTGAAGATACGGCGACAATCTATAAACTTATTTTGAGAGCGAGGACAATAAAAGTAGAAAAGAGGCCATTTTATATCTACCGCATTAATTCGGGGAATAACCTCACAGCCCAAAAAACATATGAGGCACTTGCGGGAACTGTAAATGTGGCAAAAAGATGCGTTGAAGATATTTCAAATCAAAAATACATGGATGTTGATTTGAAAGCTGCGTTATGCAATAATTTCGCGGTAGCTTATTTTACTGCACTTATTCAGGCGAATTATTTAGAAAAAGACGACTTGAAAAAACTCATTGAGCTTTTGAGAAAAGAAATTGAGTTAATGGATTATGCGACATCCCCCAAACAAATGGTGGCGAGAAGAATGGTACAGGTTCTCGGATTGAGGATGACGGCAACAATTTTTGAAATTAGAAGAAGACTTCGCGAGAAAAATAACACACAAAGGATTTAGACGGAGAATACTTGCAAACGGAGAGGCGTTCGCCTCTCCGTTTATTCATGCCCCGCATTTTCCATCCCCTCCCCGCATAGACTCTCCAACGGAGGTGGTGCGGATGAAGCGGCGGGACAAGCGGGGGTGGACGGCCGTGCTGGCGGCGGCGGTGCTGTGGCTGACGTCGGTCTGTGCCGGGAGCGGCGAGCTCGCGTCCGCGCTGGACGCGCTGCGCACCTCGAACCTGACGCAGCGGCTCATCGGCTGGGAGCTGGGCGGGCTGCTCCGACCTGCGGACGGTCTGACGCTCCCGGCGCTGCTGGCACTGCGCTCGTCGCCGCAGCTCACGCTCGCCCGTTTTGATGTGGAAAACGCCCTCCGCGCTGCCTCAAACGAGACGGCGTCGCCCTCGGATGAGACAGCGCAGGCAGAGGATGAGACGACCGCGGACACGGCCGCGCCATCAGAGCAGGGGACCTCGGAGACGCCGGAAACACCCGCTCGCACCGTGGCCGTGACCACGGAGGACGGCTACTTGCGCGTGGGCGACGTGTTCATCAAAAACACCTCCCGCCAGACGGTGGAGGACATCGTTTTCGACGGCACGTTTGCGGCATCCTTGGGCGAGGAAACGCCGCAGGTGCTGATTTTGCACACCCACGGCAGCGAGGCGTACACCATGCCGCCGGGGCAGGAGTACGTGAGCACCGGGACGTGCCGCACGGCGGACGCCACGGTGAGCGTCATGCGCGTGGGCGACGAGATGGCGGCCGTGCTGTCCGAGCAGGGGATCTCCGTGCTGCACGACCGCGCGCTCTACGACGACCCGGCCTACAACGGCGCGTACTACCGCGCGGAGGACGCGATTGAGGCGTATTTGGCGAAATACCCGAGCATTTCGTTCATTCTTGACGTCCACCGGGACGCTTTGGAGGATAAGGCCGGGCATCAGTACAAGGTCGTCACGAGCGAGGACGAACCCTGCGCGCAGGTGAGCCTCGTCATGGGCAGCAGCTGGGACGGCTGGCAGGAAAATCTCAAGCTCGCGGTCGCACTGCAGCAGCATTTGACGGAGCAGTACCCCACGCTGATGCGCCCCATCACGCTGCGAAATTCGGACTACAACGAGTATTTCACCCCGGGAAGCTTGCTGGTGGAGGTCGGTGCGGCGGGCAACAGCCTTGAGGAAGCCCTGACCGCCGCACGCCGCTTCGCCGCTGCGTTCGCCGAGGTGATCAAAGAGTGATGTTCTGTTTTACGGTTGCCGAGAAAGGGATGTGCGCCCCTTAGCGGTGCTTGAAAATCTTCTTTTCCAGCGCGAAAATACGGGGAGAGAAAGTGTCGGGTTCCATCGTGTCATACGTCTCGCGGTAGATTTCCATGCGGCTGTCGATGATGTCGATGCAGCTCAGCAGCTCGGCCTCGGCGCACTGCGGACGCACCGCCGCGCCGAACTCCGGATCGCCGTGGTGGGAGAGGATGAGGTGCTGAAGCAGCACCGACTTTTCCTCCGGCAGATGCAGCTCCGCCGCCGCGCGCTCGGCCTCCTGCGCACCCATGACCAGATGGCCGAGGAGCTGCCCCTTGACGGAGTAGTCCGTCGCCAGACCGAGCTGGGAGAAGACGAATTCCTGCTCCTTGGCGATGTCGTGCAGCAGTACCCCCGTGAGCAGCAGGCTGCGGTCCACGGTATCCGCGTACATCTGCGAGAGGAAATCCGCGAGGCGGAGCATATTCGCCGTGTGCATGAGCAGCCCGCCGAGGAAGGCGTGGTGGACGCTCTTGGCCGCGGGGATCGTCTCCAGCGTATGATGGTGCTTTTCAAGGATGGCCTGCGCCACGGCGCGGTAGTCCTCGTCCTCGATGGAGTCCACCCGCGCTTCCAGCTCGGACATCGCCGCCTCGCGGTCGATGGGCGCGACGGGGACGAGGGCGGCGGGGTCGAAGTGGTCACTGTCGGATAAGAGGCGGATGCGAGCGGCGGTGAACTGCGGCGTTCCGCGGAACTCACCGACCGTGCCGCGCACCTTGACCACCTTGCCCTCGTCGGCGGTGGTCAGCGGGCCGGAGTAGTCCCAGACCTTTAGCTCGATCGTACCGCTGCGGTCGCTGAGTGCGCCGGTCAGAAACGGCTTGCCGTTGGCCGCTACCTTGGGGTTGGCGGACTTGAGAACATAGAAGCCCTCGACCTCGTCGTTGAGGGTCATTTCGCTGATGGGCAGATCGTATTGCATGAGAATGTCCTCCCTTATTTCTGTCTGTACTCATGATAGCACGTTTTGCACCCGGTGACAATAGGGGAGTGGGGGACGTTTATTGAAGAGAAAATGGTAACGTTGCCGATAACGTTACCGACCTGAAAATTTGTGAGTTTGCCGGGAAATTTTTGAGTTTTGCCTCTCGGGAGGAAAATTTATGAAAGCCTATCTTGTTGACAGGCTTTCACAAGTTTCGCCTCAAGGCAATTCTTAACGGAATTTTATGAATTACTTACGAAATCTTAATGCAAAACAACAAAAATTTAACGTGCAATTTATGAAGAGGGTGCTATAATCTGTTCATAAATTTTAAGGCGATCCGGACGTCTTAAAAGAGAAAATCTCTTCTGTAAAGGAGTGTGTTTCTGTGACGACATTTGTTATTGGTCTTGTCATCCTGTTCGGAGGCGCAGCTCTTTACGGCCGTTTGTGTGAAAAGGTCTTTGGACCCGACGACCGCAAGACTCCTGCCTACACGAAGGAAGACGGCGTGGACTACGTTCCCATGCGCGGCTGGAAAAACTGCCTGATCAACCTGCTGAACATCGCAGGCACCGGCCCGATCCTCGGCCCCATTCAGGGCATTCTGTTTGGGCCGATCGCATTTCTGACCATCCCCATCGGCAATATCATCGGCGGTGCTATGCACGACTATTTCTCCGGTATGATCTGCCTGCGCGACGGCGGTACGCAGATGCCCGAGATGATCCGCCGCTACTCCACCAAGGGCATTTATAAGGTATACAACGTATTCGTCTGTGTCCTGCTGCTGCTGGTGGGTGCCGTGTTCATCTATACCCCCGGCGACATTGCCGCTACCCAACTCTTCGGCTTCGACGGTGCGGCGACCTCCGTCTCCACGTGGGTCATCTACGGTGTCATCTTCGCCTACTATCTGATCGCCACCGTGTTCCCCATCGACGCCATCATCGGTAAGATCTACCCCGTCTTCGGTGCGATTTTGCTGTTCTCCGCCATCGGCATTTTTATCGGCATCTTCGTCACCGGTATGCCCCTGCTGAACATCTGGGATGACTGGTCCTCCCCGGTGCTGGCGCTGGGCGACGGTACATTCACCTACGCGAACTACTTCGCCACCGGCCACTTCCTGCCCATCTTCTTCGTGACGGTGGCCTGCGGCATTCTCTCCGGCTTCCACTCTACGCAGACCGCGATCATCACCCGTACCATGAAGAGCGAGCGTCAGGGCCGCAACACCTTCTACAACATGATGGTGCTGGAGGGCTTCATCGCCATGGTCTGGGCGGCCGGCGCTATGGGCGTGTATAACCTTGGCCTGCAAGAGCCGAACGCCACCCTCGCCACCGCGACGGTCGGTGTCGTCTGCAAGCACCTGCTGGGCAACATCGGCGGTGCGGTCGCCCTGCTGGGCGTTATCGTTCTGCCTATCACCTCCGGCGATACGGCGCTGCGCGCCCTGCGCCTGAGCCTGTCCGAGACGATGCACCTCGACCAGTCCACGAACGCGAAGCGTATCAAGCTGGCGCTGCCCATCTTCCTGCTGGTCATCGGCATCCTTGTGTTCGCCAAGACCAACAACAACGGCTTCATGATCCTGTGGCGTTACTTCGCTTGGGCAAACCAGATGCTCTCCCTGTTTGCCTTCCTGTGCATCATTGCATGGATGTTCGAAAACGGCAAGAGCAAGTGGGTTTGGATGCCCATCATCCCCGGCTGCTTCTACACCTTCATCTGCATTACCTACATTGCCAACGCGCAGATCGGCTTCAATATTCCTTGGACGATCGCCTACGTCATCGGTGTGGTGTGCGCGGCGGCTTATGTGGTCGGCTGCTGTGTGTACGGCAAGAAGCGCGCCGCAAGGATCCTCAGTGCCAACTGATTTCCCCCTCCGTATTACAATTTTTAGATAGCGCAAAAGCAGCAGCTCCGGCCTCCGCCGGAGCTGCTGCTTTGCCGAGACGGTCGGCCCTCCGTTTTTCGACAAAAGGATCTCAGTCTGCTGTTTTTAGGCTTTACGCGTTCTTAGTATACTTTTTTGCGCAGAAGTCGCGGCGGACGGTGACGGCTTCGGTGTCCGTGAGCCAACTGATGAAGTTGGAGAAATTGCGCTCGACGATGCTGAATTTCAGCTCGTTGTGGGTGCGGACGTTCTCGCGGCTGCAAAAGGCGTAAATCCACTCGTAGAACGTCATGCCGTCCGTCAGGTCATCGAGCAGCTCGCGCCGCTTGCGGCAGATGAAGTCGATGTTCCTGTCGGCGAGGGCGCAGAGGGCGCTGCGGTCGGTGATGACCTCCTTGTGGGCGAGGATGTAGGCAGGATAGTCGGTCGTCTTGAGGAACGCCTTGCTCTCCAAATCGCGGGCGATATACATACTCGTGGGGAGCTTGGCCGCGTCGATCTCGCTCTGACTTAAAAGACAGTCGCCGACGTAGGCCACGCCGTCCGGCGTGACGAAGCCCGTATGCCCCGCCGTGTGACCCGGCAGCGGCAGGAGGTCAAAGCGGCGGCCGTCGAGGTCAACGGAGGTGTCGCACTCGCGCAGAATGCCATCCGCCGTGAAGCATTCCTCCAAGAAAAGCTCGCGGCTCTTGCCGTAGGTCAGGGCGACGTAGTTGGCGCGGTAGCTGTCGGGGTTGACGGAGATGCCCGCCTCAATGAGCGGCAGGATGGCCTTCGAGCCGAAGTGTTCCTGCAAGCAGCGCACGTTCCCGGTGTGGTCGAAGTGGGCGTGCGAGCAGAGGACGTACTTTGGCTGAAAACCGTGGGCATTGAGCAGACCGACCAGCCCCGAGCGGTCGAGCTTGGCGTAGCCGGTGTCGATGAGGACGATGTCGCGCCCGTTCAGCTTATAGATCGGCAGCAGCGCGGTCGTACCCACCGCCGCGTAGGTATCACCCAAAACGTGTATCAGCTCCATACGGCTTCCCTCCCGAATGACTTGCCTCTATTATACACCGCCGCAAGAAAAAAACAATTTTTTTATTTTACCCCTATGCAAACGGCGGAAAATAAGGTAAAATATCAGGGAGTAAAAAAGGGAGGAAACGGGATGGACGAACCAAGATTTAAGCGTGTGCTGCTCAAGATCAGCGGCGAGGCACTGGCCGGCGACAAGCACTTCGGCCTCGACTTTCAGGTGATGGGGCGTGTGGCCGACGTTATCCGGGAGTGCGTGGCGATGGGCGTGCAGGTCGGTGTGGTCATCGGCGGCGGCAACTTCTGGCGCGGCGTGAAGGACGGCGAGGGGTATATCGAGCGCACCCGCGCCGACCACATGGGAATGCTGGCCACGGCGATGAACTGCATGGCGATGGCCGACGTGCTGGAGCAAAAGGGCGTGGATGTCCGCGTGCAGACGGCGTTGGAAATTCGCGCCGTGGCCGAGCCGTACATCCGTGCGCGGGCGATCCGCCATTTGGAGAAGGGCCGCGTGGTCATCTTCGGCTGCGGCACGGGCTGCCCGTTCTTCTCTACCGACACGGCGGCGGTGCTGCGTGCGGCGGAGATCGAGGCGGACGTGATTTTGCTGGCGAAGAATATCGACGGCGTGTACGACAGCGACCCGCTGAAGAATGCCGACGCCGTCAAGTTTGACACCATCACCTACGACGAGGTACTCAAGCGGCACTTGGCCGTGATGGACTCCACCGCCACAAGCCTCTCGATGGATAACCACATCCCCGTACTGGTGTTTGCACTGAAAGACCCCGAGAATATCATCCGCGCGGTGCGCGGCGAAAAAATTGGAACGATCGTGAAGGAGGACTGACCCCATGTTGAAGGATGAATACAAGGTATATGAGGACAAAATGAAAAAGAGCGTCGAGTCCGTGGTGAGCGATTTCGACACCGTCCGCGCCGGACGTGCCAACGCCTCCGTGCTCAACCGTATCAGCGTGGACTATTACGGTACACCCTCTCCCATCCAGCAAATCGCCTCCGTCGGCTCGCCCGACCCGAGAACACTGCTCATCACCCCATGGGACGCCTCCGCCCTGAAGAACATTGAAAAGGCCATTCAGGAGTCCGATCTGGGCATTAACCCGCAGAATGACGGCAAGAGCATTCGCCTTGCGTTCCCGCAGCTCACCGAGGAGCGTCGTAAGGAGCTGGTCAAGCTCATCCACAAGTACGCCGAGGGCGGCAAGGTGGCCGTGCGCAACATCCGCCGCGACGCGATGGACAACTTCAAGAAGCAGCAGAAATCCTCCGAGATCACCGAGGACGAGCTGAAGCTCGCCGAGAAGGACCTGCAAAAGCTTACCGACGATCGCTGCAAGGAGATCGATAAGCTGCTGGAAAATAAGGAAAAGGAATTGATGTCGGTCTGATGGGACTGTTTGGATTGAAAACGCCCCGCACGGCGGGGGAGGTGGACATGAGCCGCCTTCCCCGCCATATCGCTGTTATCATGGACGGCAACGGCCGTTGGGCGAAAAAACGCGGCCTGCCCCGCACGGCGGGACACAAGGCCGGCGCGGAGGTCTTCCGCGACATTGCGACCTACTGCAAGGAGCTGGGGATGGACTACCTGACGGTCTACGCCTTCTCCACCGAAAACTGGAAACGACCTGCCGACGAGGTCAGCACCATCATGTCCCTCTTGGAGCAGTATCTCAAGGAGGCAATCGACACGATGGAGCGCGACCATATCCGATTGCGCTTTTTCGGCGACCTCACGGCGCTCTCGCCGGAGCTTCAGGCATTGGCGCACCGCACGGATGACATCTCCGGCCACTATGGCGGCTTTCAGGCGAACATCTGCCTTAACTACGGCGGCCGCGCCGAGATCCTGCGCGCCGCGCGGCTGTGCGCCGAATCAGGCGGCGAGTGGACGGAGGAAGGCTTCGGCAAGTACCTCTGGTCGGCGGGTGTCCCCGACCCGGAGCTGATCATCCGTCCCTCCGGGGAGGTGCGGCTGAGCAACTTCCTTTTGTGGCAGTGCGCGTACAGTGAGTTCTATTTCTGCGACACGCTGTGGCCGGACTTCACGCGCCGTGAGCTGGACAAGGCCATCATCGACTATCAACAGCGCGACCGCCGCTTCGGCGGCGTCAAGTGAGGAAGCCCCTATGAAACAGAGAATTTTGGTGGCCGTCGTCGGCATTCCGGCGTTGCTCGCCGTGCTGTGCTTCGCGCCGGATTGGGCGACGGCGGTGCTGATCGCCCTGCTGTGCGTCATCGCCTGTCATGAGTTCATGCTGGCCGCCGCGCCGAAAAAGGCGCACCGCTGGTGGCCGTTTGCCGCCGCGCTGGCGGTCTTCACCGTCTTCACCGTCTACTTTGCGGGGGCGGACTTCGCCGCCACGCCGCTGCCTGCGCTCATGCGCTGGCTGACGGCGGCGCTGATCGTGCTGCTCTTCATGGCCGCCGTGCAGGTCTACGGCAAGGCGGATGAGCTGACGTTTTCCGACCTTTGTGCTATGGCCGTCTGCGGCCTCGCCATCCCGCTGGCACTGGGCTGCCTCGTGAAGCTGAGAATGCTGGACTACGGCGCGGGACTGGTGCTGATCCCGCTGGTGTCCGCCTTTATGAGCGACTCGCTGGCACTGTTCGGCGGAATGCTCTTCGGCAAGCGGAAGTTGGCCCCGCTCGTCAGCCCGAAAAAGACGGTCGAGGGCGCAGAGAGCGGCCTCGTGGGCGGCATGGTGGGGATGATCCTCTACCGTATCGCCTTCATGCTCTGCACCGGGGTGCAGCTGAATTTGGGCTGGTGTGTGCTGCTGGGCTTTATGGGCGCGGTGCTGGGGCAGCTCGGTGACCTGAGCTTTTCCTGCGTCAAGCGGCAGTGCGGCATCAAGGACTACGGTCGGCTGCTGCCCGGCCACGGCGGCGTGCTGGATCGGTTTGACAGCGTCATCTTCGCCGCGCCGCTGACGTGGCTGTTGGTGTCGTCCGTAACGATGTATTGAGGACGGTGCTATGACGAAAACGATCGCCCTCTTGGGCGCGACAGGCTCTATCGGGCGGCAGACGCTGGAGGTCGCCGAGGAGCTGGGACTTACCGTGGCGGCGCTGACCGCCAACACGAATATCGACCTCTTGGAGCGTCAGGCGCGGCAGTTCAGGCCGCGCCTCGCGGCGGTGTATGACGAGGCGGCGGCAAACGTTCTGCGCGAACGCCTCTCCGACACGGACATCGAGGTCTTATCCGGCGAGGCGGGGCTGCTCGCCGCTGCGACCGCGGAGGAGGCGGACACGCTTGTCACCGCCGTGATGGGCAGTGTCGGCCTTGCGCCGACGCTGGCCGCCATCCGGCAGGGAAAGCGCATTGCGCTGGCCAACAAGGAGACGCTCGTGTGCGCCGGAGAGCTGGTCATGGCCGAGGCCGCGGCATATGGCGCGGAAATCGTCCCCGTGGACAGTGAGCATTCCGCCGTCTTCCAGTGCTTGCAGGGCTGCCGCGACCGCGGCGAGATACGCCGACTGCTTCTGACCTGCTCGGGCGGGCCGTTCTACGGCAGAACGCACGAGGCATTGGAGCGCGTCACCGCCGAGGACGCACTGCGCCACCCCAACTGGAAAATGGGCGCGAAGATCACCATCGACTCCGCCACGCTGATGAACAAGGGCTTGGAGATCATCGAGGCCATGCGCCTCTACGCGCTGCCGCTGGAGAAGGTGCAGGCGGTCATCCACCGCCAGAGCATCGTCCACTCCCTCGTGGAGTTTTGTGACGGTGCGCTGCTGGCGCAGCTCGGCACGCCGGACATGAAGCTCCCCATCCGCTACGCCATGACGTACCCCTACCGCGCCGAGACGACCGCCGCGCCCCTCGATTTGCTGCAATGCGGCGCGCTGACGTTCGACGCGCCCGACGAGACGGCCTTTCCGTGCCTGCGCCTCGCCCGCGAGTGCGGCAGGACGGGCGGCACGGCCTGCGCCATCCTCAACGGCGCGAACGAGGCCGCCGTGGCCCTCTTCCTGCGCGGTGAGATTGGCTTTAATGACATCCACCGCTGTGTGGAACGCGCCCTCGACCGCGTGGCGGTGAAATATCAGCCAAGCCTTGCGGATATACTGGAAGCGGACGGCGCGGCGCGCCGCGCTATTTTGTGATTTCGTAAGGAGTGTCGGCATGATCGTGTATATTCTGGCCTCGCTGCTCGTCTTCGGCGTGCTGATCGCCGTTCACGAGCTGGGTCATTTCCTCGCCGCCAAGGCGTGCGGCGTCCGCGTCAACGAGTTCGCCATCGGCATGGGGCCTGTCCTTTGGAAGAAACAGTGCGGCGAGACGCAGTATGCCCTTCGCGCCTTTCCCATCGGCGGCTTCTGCGCCATGGAGGGCGAGGAAGAGGACTCCGACGACCCGGCGGCGCTGAACCGTCAGGGCTTTTGGGCGAAGCTCCTGATCTTTGCCGCCGGAGCGGCGATGAACTTTCTGACGGGGCTGCTCATCATCTTCTGCCTCTATGCCAACGCCAAGGCGTTCGCCGAACCCGTCATCACCGGCTTTGCCGATGGCTGTCCGCTCGAGCGTGCGGACGGCTTGCAGCTCGGCGACCGTATCCTCTCCGTTGACGGTGAGCGTATCTACGTCTACAGCGACCTGAGCCTGCTGCTCTCTCTCGGCGACGACGATACGTATGACCTCGTCGTTGAGCGCGGCGGCGCGCGCGTGAAGCTCGACGGCTTCACGATGGAGCGGCGCACCTATACTGACCGAAACGGTGCGGAATATACGGGCCTCGGCATCAATTTCGCCGTCGTGGAGGCCGATTGGGGACTGCGGCTGCGCTATACGTGGGCGAACGCCGCGGACTTCGTCCGCTTCGTCCGCCTCAGTCTGCAAATGCTTGTCAACGGCG
Source organism: Firmicutes bacterium CAG:341 (assembly GCA_963631875.1). GTDB lineage: Bacteria > Bacillota > Clostridia > Oscillospirales > Oscillospiraceae > Vescimonas. The sequence goes on from CAVGSO010000022.1 coordinate 12,580, forward strand.
AGGCGGGGCTGCGCGACCTCAGCGGCCCGGTGGGGATCGTCTCCACCATGGCACAGGTCGGGGAGAGTTCCGCCACGGTGACGGCGGCTGTGCGGAACATCGCCTATATCGCCGCACTCATCGCCGTCAACCTCGCGGTGATGAACCTGCTGCCGCTCCCGGCACTGGACGGCGGGCGTATCTTCTTCCTGCTCGTCAACGCCCTCGCGATGCTGCTTTTTAGGCGGCAGATACCAGAAAAATATGAAAACTACGTCCACTTCGTCGGCCTGATGCTGATGCTGGCACTGATGGTGCTGCTCTTCTTCAGCGACGTGTGGAAGCTCATTCGATAAAACGATAAAAGGGAGGGAACCTCATGACACGGCAAATTCATGTCGGCTCGCTGGCCGTCGGCGGCGGTGCGCCGATCTCCATCCAGTCCATGTGCAATACGCCCACGGAGAACGCAGACGCGACCGCGGCGCAGATCCTGCGCCTTGAGGCGGCGGGCTGTGACATCGTCCGCGTGGCCGTTCCCACGCGGGAGGCTGCCGAGGCCATCCCCGCCATCAAGTCCCGCATTCACATCCCGCTGGTGGCAGACATTCACTTCGACTACAAGCTGGCGCTTCTGTGCGTGGACGGCGGCGTGGATAAAATTCGCATCAACCCCGGCAACATCGGCGCGCCGGAGCGCGTCCGCGCCGTGGCGGATGCCTGCCGTGAGCGCGGCATTCCCATCCGCGTGGGCGTCAACGGCGGCTCGTTGGAAAAGGACATTCTGCGCAAATACGGCGGCGTGACCGCTGAGGCCCTGGCCGAAAGCGCGCTCGGCCACGTACATCTTTTGGAGGACTGCCATTTTGAGGATGTCTGTATCTCCGTCAAATGCTCCCACGTCCCGGTGAACATGGCGGCGTACCGCCTCCTGCACGAGCGGACGGACTACCCCCTCCACCTCGGCGTGACCGAGGCGGGAACGCCGGAGCAGGGCGTCCTCAAGTCGGCCATCGGGATCGGTGGGCTGCTCTGTCAGGGCATCGGCGACACGCTGCGCGTCAGCCTCACCGCCGACCCGGTGGAGGAGGTCGTGGCTGCCAAGCGTATTTTGCAGGCCATCGGCCTTCGGCGCGACAGGCCGAACCTCATCGCCTGTCCCACCTGCGGGCGGACGAGGTACGATATGCTCCCCATCGCCCGCGAGGTGGAACGCCGCCTGCAGGGCTGCACCAAGCCGATCACCGTGGCGGTGATGGGCTGCGTGGTCAACGGGCCGGGCGAGGCGTCCGCCGCCGATGTCGGCATTGCCGGAGGAGATGGCGAGGGGCTGCTCTTCGCCAAGGGGAAGATCCTCCGCAAGCTGCCGCAGAGCGAGCTGGTGGACGCGCTGATGGAAGAGATAGACAAGCTGTAAGGTAGGTAGATCATGGCGGATAAAGTACCGTTTTTTACATTATTTGAGAGCTTTCAGGCACCGCGTCAGCTCCGGCTGCTGCTGCATGACACGGCGGTCGTCGGCGGTGTGCTGGACAGCACCGCCCGCACGCTCGAGGTGCAGTTGGAAAGCGGCGAGACGCTCCCGGAGGCGGCGGTCAGCTCGCTGCGGCAGATGCTCGAGCAGCAGTACGACCTGCGCCGCGTCCAGCTCACCTTCCGCGACCGCGCCGCACAGGCGAAGGGCACGGGTGAAATGCTGCTGGGCAAGGAGTGCAAGGGCAAGGTCGTCCCCATCTCCGAGCTGAATCTGAAAATGGGCGCGGTCGTCGTCGAGGGGCGTATCTTCAAGTTCGAGTGCTTTGAGACGCGCCGCCCCGGTGTGTGGCGGCTGACGTTTGACATCACCGACGAGCGCGCCACAGTGGCCGTGCGCCGCTCGCTGGGCGAAAAGGAGGCAAAGCAGCTCGCCGCCGCGCTCGCCGATGGCGCGTATCTGCGCGTGCAGGGGCGGCTTGAGCTGTCCTTTGACGGGCGCGAGCTTCAGCTCAACCCGCTGGCCATCATGCGCAGCCACCGCGAGAGCCGACAGGACAACGCGCCGGAAAAGCGTGTGGAGCTGCACCTGCATACACAGATGAGTTCGATGGACGCGCTGACCGACGTGGGCAGCGTGGTGAAGCTGGCGGCCTCGTGGGGTCATCCGGCCATCGCCATCACCGACCACGGCACGGTGCAGGCGTTCCCCAAGGCACGCGACGCGGGCAAGGGGAAGATCAAGATCCTCTACGGCGTGGAGGGCTATTTTATCAACAACCTCGATGACCGTATCGCCGTCCACGGCAACGACGACCAGCCCTTCTCAGATGAGATCGTCTGCTTCGACATCGAGACGACTGGGTTGAGTGTGACGCACGAGGCCATCACGGAAATCGGCGCGGTGGTGCTGAAAAACGGCGAGATCACCGAGCGTTTTCAGACCTTCGTCGATCCTCAGCGGCATCTGACGCCGGAGATCGTCGGCCTGACCGGGATCACGGATTCGATGCTCGTGGGTGCGCCGAAGCTCAAGGACGCGCTGACCGCGTTTTTGAAATTTGTTCACGGCCGCCCGCTGGCGGCGCACAACGCGGAGTTCGACATCGGATTCATCCGCGCCGGCTGCCGCAAGACCGGGCTGGAGTTCGACCCGACGTATATCGACAGCCTCATCTTGTCGCAGAATCTCCTGCCGGAGCTGAATAAGCACAAGCTGGACATCGTGGCCGAGTACCTCGACCTGCCCGCGTTCAACCACCACCGCGCCTCCGACGATGCGGCGATGGTGGGCTATATGCTCATCCCGTTTTTCGAGCGCATGGAGCGCGAGATGGACATCCACCGCCTGCAGCAGATCAACAACGAAATGTGCAAGCTGCGCCCGCAGGGCGGTAAGGCCACGCGCCACCCCAAGCACATCATTATCTTGGCCAAGAACAAGCTGGGACTCAAGCACCTCTACCAGCTCATTTCCGCCTCGAACCTCCGATACTTCAAGCGCGTCCCCACCATCCCCAAGACGGAGCTGATGGCGCACCGCGAGGGGCTGATCATCGGCTCGGCCTGCGAGGCGGGTGAGCTGTTCCGCGCCGTGGCCGAGCATAAGGACTGGGCGGAGCTGAAGCGTATCGCCTCGTTCTACGACTATTTGGAGATCCAGCCCATCTGCAATAATATGTTCATGCTGCGCAAGGGGGACGTCCACTCCGAGGAGGAGCTGCGCGACTTCAACCGCACCATCGTGCGCCTCGGCGCGGAGCTGGGCAAGCCCGTCTGCGCCACCGGGGACGTCCACTTCCAAGAGCCGGAGGACGAGGTCTACCGCCGCATTCTGCTGGCCAGCAAGAAATTCCCCGACGCGGACGCGCCGCTGCCCATTTACTTCAAGACGACCGAGGAAATGCTCGAGGAATTTGCCTACTTGGGCGAGGAAACGGCGCATAAGGTCGTCATCGACGACCCGCGCTCCATCGCCGACCGCTGCGAGGACATCGAGCTGCTGCCGCCGGGGCGGCTGTTCCCACCGCGGCTGGAAAACTCCGAGCAGGAGCTGAACGACCGCGTTTGGGCGAAGTGCCATGAGCTGTACGGCGACGAGCCGCCCCAGCTCGTCGTGGAGAGGCTGAACGTGGAGCTCAAGAGCATTCTCGGCAAGTACGACGTGGTCTATATGTCCGCCCAAAAGTTAGTGGAGCGCAGCTTGGAGAGCGGCTATCTGGTCGGCAGCCGTGGCTCGGTGGGGTCGAGCCTCGTGGCGTATATGTCCGGCATCACGGAGGTCAACTCCCTCCCGCCGCACTACCGCTGCCCGAAGTGCAAAAATACGGAGTTCATCACCGACGGCAGCTACGGCTGCGGCGCGGATATGCCGGACAAGACCTGCCCGGTCTGCGGCACGAAGTACGTCAAGGACGGCTTCGATATCCCCTTTGAGACGTTTCTCGGCTACGGCGGCGGCAAGGTGCCGGATATCGACCTGAACTTCTCCGGCGAATATCAGGCGCGCGCCCATCAGCACGCCATTGAAATGTTCGGCAAGACGCAGGTCTTCCGCGCCGGAACGATCGGCACACTGGCGGAAAAGACGGCGTTCGGCATGGTCAAAAAATACTTGGAGGAACACGGCGAGACGGCCTCCAACGCAGAGCTGGACAGGCTCACGCAGGGCTGTGTCGGCGTGCGCCGCACCACGGGGCAGCACCCCGGCGGGCTGGTGGTCGTGCCGGATGACATGGATGTGGAGGATTTCACCGCCGTGCAGCATCCCGCCGATGACGCGGACAGCGAGACGGTCACGACCCACTTTGAATATCACTGCATGGAGGACAACCTCCTCAAGCTTGATATGCTCGGCCACGATGACCCGACGATGATCAAAATGCTGGAGGATCTCACCGGGGTCAACGCCCGCGCCATCCCGCTCGACGACCCGGATACCATGTCCATCTTCACGTCCTCAAAAGTGCTGGGCTTTGAAAACGACGAGATTTTAGGGCCGACCGGCGCGGTCGCCATCCCGGAGTTCAACACCCACTTCACGCGCGGTATGCTCATGGACACCATGCCGAGGGATTTCAACACGCTCGTGCGCCTTTCCGGCTTCTCCCACGGCACGGATGTGTGGCTGGGCAACGCCCGCGAGCTGATCGTCGGAGGTACGGCTTCCGTTTTGGAGACGGTCGGCTGCCGTGACGATATCATGCTCTACCTCATCTCGATGGGGCTTGACCCGAAGATGTCTTTCAAGATCATGGAGGCTGTCCGTAAGGGCAAGGTCAAGAAAAAGGGCTTTGAGGAGGGCTGGGAGGAGGCCATGCGCGAGCATAATGTCCCGGACTGGTACATCGGCTCACTGGCCAAGATCGGCTACCTCTTCCCCAAGGCGCACGCCGTGGCCTACGTCATGATGGCCTTCCGAATCGCGTGGTTCAAGGTACATGAGCCGCTGGCGTTCTACGCCACGTTCTTCTCCATCCGCGCCAAGGCGTTTGACGCCGAGTACTGCTGCGCCGGGCTGGACGCCGTCAAGCGCAAGATCAAGGAGATCGAGAACAATAAGGATGCCACCGCCGTCGAGCAGGACCTGCTCGTCACGCTCGAGGTCTGCTACGAGTTCTACCTGCGCGGCTTCCACTTCGACACCATCAACATCTACGAGTCCGACGCCACGCGCTTTAAGATTACCGACAACGGCCTCCTGCCGCCCTTCGTCACCGTGCGCGGTCTGGGCGACACCGTGGCGTTCGATACGGTGGAAAAGCGGGAGGGCAAGACGTTTATCTCCGTGGAGGAGTTCGCCACCGTCTGCAATAAGCTCAGCAAGACCCACATCGAGCAGCTCAAGGCACTCGGCGCCTTCGCCGGGATGGTGGACAGCAGTCAGGTCAGCTTCTTTTGAGCATTGAACGCGGCCTTCAGCACTGTCATTCGCGCGGGAAGTAACGGCGGGCGGTGCGTCGAGGACACCGCCCCTATTTCCGCCTTGACAGTCCCCGCCTGCGGATATATAATGGGTGCGCTCGAGGCATTCCCGCCGCACCCTGCGGGGAATGCCTGTTTTCCGCCCGCTTTTTCGGGCGCGTTCGTGAGGTAGCTTTCTATGAATTTCCGTCTCGTTTCCAACACGATGGGCGACGTTTTGCTGGTGGAATCCGGCTTTCTTCTCGCGCCGATGCTCGTAGCCCTGCTCTACGGCGAGCGCTGGAGCGCGTTTTTGCTGACGGCGGCACTCTGCGCCGCCGTGGGGACGCTGCTGCGCTTCGTCATCAAGCCGCGCACACGGCAAATGCACAGCCGTGACGGCTTCATGGCCGTGGCGCTGAGCTGGATACTGCTCGCCCTCTTCGGCGCGCTGCCCTATCTCTTCACCGGGGTGCTGCGCTCCTACATCGACGCGGTCTTCGAGGCTGTCTCCGGCCTGACCACCACCGGCTCGACCGTCTTCGACGGCGTGGAGTGGCTGCCCAAGAGTGTTCTCTTCTGGCGTTCCCTCACGCAGTGGATGGGCGGCATGGGCGTGCTGGTGTTCTTCTTGGCACTGACACCCAAGCAGGGCGAGGGTTCCGTCTTCCTCATGCGGGCGGAAAGCCCCGGCCCGATCAAATCCAAGCTCGTCCCCAAGGTCGGCGGCACGGCGCGGATCCTCTACGACATCTACATTCTCCTCACACTGGTCGAGACGATCTGCCTCCGCCTCGCCGGAAAGGACTGGTTCTTTGCCCTCAACCATGCGCTGACCACCGTCTCCACCGGCGGCTTTTCCACGCAGAACGCCTCCGTCGCGGGGCAGAGCGGCGCGGTTATGTGGATCATCACGATCTTCTCCTTCCTCGGCGGCGTGAATTTCTCCCTGCTCTTTCTCGCGGTGCGCGGCAAGCTCAAGACCGTCCTGCGCAGCGAGGAGCTGCGCCTTTACGTGGGCGTGGTCGTCTGCACCACGCTGCTGCTGTGCCTGAACCTCTACGTTCAGGCGGGCGTTCCGTTCGGAGAGTCTATCACCGACACGGCGTTTCAGACCGTGACCATCATCACCACGACGGGCTTTGCTACGGTGGACTTCGCCCTCTGGCCAACCTTCTGCCGCATGGCACTCGTCATGCTCATGTTCACCGGCGCGTGCGCCGGATCGACCTCCGGCGGCATCAAGCTCTCCCGCGTCATGATTCTCTGCAAGGGTCTCAAGCGCGAGCTGAAGCGGCTGGCGCACCCCAACCACGTCAGCGTCGTCAAGGTGGACGGTCAGACCGTGGAGGAGCGGGTCGTCTCCGCCGCCGAGGCATTCATCGCCGCCTACCTGCTCGTGCTGCTGGCGGGCGCGCTGATCGTGAGCTGGGATAATTTCGGCTTTCAGGAGTCGTTCGCCGCGTCGCTGACGTGTATCAGCAACGTCGGCCCGGGACTCGGTCTGCTTGGCCCGATGGCGAATTTCTCCATTCTCTCGCCCGTGAGTAAGCTCGCCTTGTCGCTGGAAATGCTCATGGGACGACTTGAGCTGCTCCCCATTGTCGCCCTCCTCCTGCGCAGCACATGGCGGGATTGAGCGGACTAAACGAGCAGAACTTTGATGAACGTTCATAGGGGAGGGGGAGACCCCTCCCACCGCGCCGATGGCGCGCAACCCCGGGAGGGTAATCCGATAGGGAGGGCCGCAGCCCTCCCTATGGTCGTTTCATGGGGAAAAGAATTTCAGGCTGGCGGGAGTTAAACTTGTGCGGGCTTTGCCTTGCCTGAACAAAAATCAGCGCTGACAAAGCTGCTTTGCACCTGACAGCTGTCATTTTTTGAACAATTTTCGTTTTTTGAGGTGCAGGCGGGCTGACGCCCGCCAAGACGAAAAGAGCGAAAAGTGCCGAAAAGTGACGCTGTCAGGTGACACGAGTTTGACTTCCGTCAGCCTAAGGAAAAGGGGAAAATTCGAAATTTCCCCTTTTCCTTAAACCATTTTTCGGTACTTTCTTTCGGGAAAGAAAGTACCGAAAAAACGGGTCACTGCTTCGCAGGGAGGTGTTCCGCCTGTAGCACCCCTCCCCTACGGGCGGTTTACCGAAAGCCTTGCGCGGCAGGGCGGTGAGGGGCGCGTTTGGCCGTCTCCCTCAGCTGTTGATGGCGTTGCTTGCGCTGCCGAAGATGGCCTTCCACGCGCTGTCCACCTTGGCGCCCTCGTCCTGCGCCAGCTTGGCCTCGTCCTCGGCGGTGGCGTCACCGTCCGGGAGCTGACCGAGAATCAGCAGCGCGACGTAATTGCCGTTGACGAACAGCCGCCCCTGCTCCACCTGCGGCAGATTCATATTGTACATCTTGCTGTAATCCAGCACCTGCTGATACCGCTCGCGCAGGAGGTCGGCGGCGGTGTCGGCGTAACCGTCCTTCACCTTGAGGACGACCGCCGTACTTAAATCAAGCGCGCTCATCGAGCTGGCCTCGGACGCCCAGCTCTCTACCTGACTCATGTCCAGCCCGTAGTAGTTCGTCATGCGGTCCTCGTCGTCCGCCGCGTCGCAGCCGTAGCTGTCGCCGAGCGTCTCCTTGAGCTTGTCCAGCACCTCCTGCGCGGTCATGCTCACGCCGCCGCCGCCATCCTTGCCGCTGTCCTTGCCGTCCTCACCGCCCTGCTTGCCGCAGGCCGCCAGAGAAAGCACCATCACCGCCGCCAGCGCGGCACAAAGAAATTTTTTCAACATAACAAAAACCTTTCCTTTCTGTTTTGGGGTACACCCCTTAGATGCAGCGGCGGGCGAAAAAGTTCCCGGCGAGGGAAAATATTTTTTTGCCCGTTTTGTCGCGCGCCGTGCCTTTGAACGCATGAGATTTTCGTTGACAAGCCGGGTGGAAATCTTTATAATATTTCCATTAAATTTACAGGAAGATCTTATCCGCTATATCAGATAGGGGGTCATTATGGACATTTTTGAGAAATGCTACGCGCCGTCACTGGCGACGGAGCTGAAGGAAAAGGGTGTGTATCCCTACTTCCACGCGCTGGAATCCCGGCAGGACGTGGAGGTCATCATGGAGGGCAAGCGCCGGATCATGCTCGGCTCGAACAACTACTTGGGGCTGACCACCGACCCGGAGGTGATGGAGGCCGGGATCAAGGCGCTGGAAAAATACGGCACGGGCTGCTCCGGCTCACGCTTCCTCAACGGCACGCTGGAGCTGCACTTGGAGCTGGAGGACGAGCTGGCGAAGTTCCTGCGCAAGCCCGGTGTCGTCACGTTCGGCACGGGCTTCCAGTCCAACGTGGGCATCATCTCCGCCCTCGTGGGGATGCACGACTACGTCATCTGCGACCGCGAAAACCACGCCAGCATCTACGCCGGGTGTCAGATGTCCTACGGTAAGATGCTGCGCTACCGCCACAGCGACATGGCGGAGCTGGAAAAGTGCCTGCAAAAAGTGCCGGAGACGGCGGGCACGCTGATCGTCACGGACGGCGTGTTCTCCATGGGCGGCGACATTGCCAAGCTGCCGGAGATCTGCGCACTGGCGGAGAAGTACGGCGCGCGTGTCATGGTGGACGACGCGCACGGCCTCGGCGTGCTGGGCGAGGGCGGCCGCGGTACGGCCAGCTATTTCGGCCTTGAGGACAAGGTGGACGTGTATATGGGGACGTTCTCCAAATCGCTGGCCTCGCTGGGCGGCTATATGGCCTCGTCTGCGGCGGTGGCGGACTTCGTGCGCCACGCCTCGCGCCCCTTTATCTTCTCCGCGTCTATCCCGCCCGCCAACTGCGCCACGGCGCTGGCGGCACTGCGCGTGCTGGAACGCCGTCCCGAGCTGCCGGAGCGGCTGCGCCGCCTGAGCATCTATGCCCGCGAGGGGCTGACGAAGCGCGGACTGACCATCCGCCCCTCCGCGCTGGAAGCACCCACGCCGATCATACCTATCTATACTTATGAGACATACCGCACGCTGCGCGCGGCGGCGGAGATCTACGACCGCGGCGTGTACGTCAACCCGACGCTCCCGCCCGCCACGCCGGAGGGCGAGGCGCTGCTGCGCACGAGCTATATGGCCACGCATACCGAGACACTGCTCGACGAGGCGATGGACATTATCGGCGAGGTGATGACGCATGAGTGATCATCGCGTGGCCGTCGTTACGGGCGGCACGTCCGGCATCGGACGCGCCACGGCGCTTGCGCTGAGGAACGCGGGCTGCACGGTCTACGAGCTGTCCCGCCGCGCCGAGGGCGTGGAGGGTCTGCGCCATATCGCCGCCGATGTGACGGATGAAAACGCCGTCCGCGCCGCCGTGGCGCAGATCATGGCGGAGGCCGGGCATATTGACATTCTGGTGAACAACGCGGGCTTCGGTATCTCCGGCGCGGTGGAGTTCACGCCAAGCGAGGAGGCTAAGGCACTCTTCAACGTCAACTTTTTCGGCATGGTCAACATGAACCGCGCCGTGGTGCCGCTCATGCGCGAGGCGGGGCATGGCCGCATCGTCAACCTCAGCTCCGTGGCCGCGCCCGTGCCCATCCCGTTCCAGACGTACTACTCCGCCACCAAGGCGGCGGTCAACGCCTATACGATGGCGTTGGCCAACGAGCTGCGCCCCTTCGGCGTCACGGTCTGCGCCGTCATGCCCGGCGATATTCACACAGGGTTCACGGCGGCGCGGCGGAAGCTCGGCGAGGGCGACGACGTGTATCAGGGACGGATCAGCCGCTCCGTGGCGCGGATGGAGCATGACGAGCAGACGGGCATGGACCCCGCCAAGGCCGGGGCGTATATCGCCTCCGTCGCCCTGCGAAGCGGCAGCCGCCACCCGCTGTACGCCATCCGCTTTGACTACAAATTCTTCGCCTTCTTGGCCAAAATCCTGCCTGCGCGGTTTTTGAATTGGCTGATTTATCAGCTTTACGGGAAATAAGCAAGGATTCGGCGACCCGAGGGCGGGCCGCCGAACGAAAAAAGCGCTTGACAAATCAAGCGGAAGGGCATATAATAGCTGGCGAAAACAAAGAAGGTCGGTGCATCCGCCTCACCTCAAGCTTCGGCAAAGAGGTCAACAGCGTCGCTCAAACGCCCTGCGTGGACGTTTCTGATGTGTTGCGGATGCCCGAGGCGTCCGCGTTTTTATTTTGGATTGGAGGTGCTTCGGTATTAGCAAGGTACAGCATCAACTGAATGAGGAGATCACCGACAAGGAGATCCGATTGATCGGCGAGGGCGGAGAGCAGCTCGGCATTGTGTCGAGTGAGGAAGCTTTGCGCGTCGCAGAGGAGCAAGGGCTGGATCTGGTGAAGATTTCTCCGCAGGCGACGCCCCCTGTGTGCAAGCTGATGAACTACGGCAAGTACAAATTCGAGCAGAGCAAGCGGGAAAAGGAAGCCAGAAAAAACCAGCACATTGTGGAGATCAAGGAGATCCGAATGTCTCCGGGCATTGACGTGGGCGACTTCAACACGAAGCTGAAGAACGCGCAGAAGTTCTTGTCCGAGGGCAACCGCGTCAAGGTATCCGTCCGCTTCCGCGGCCGTGAGATGGCGCACACGGAAATCGGTCGGGAGCTGCTCAATAAGTTTGCCGACCTTTGCACCGAGGTGTCTACCCTCGACAAAGCCGCCAAGCTGGAGGGACGGAATATGTCCATTTTCCTCTCCCCCAAGGCAGGCAAGTAAAGCGTTTACCCCATAGAGGATCATTTTGGAAGGAGTACAATTATGCCTAAACTGAAGACCCACAGCGGCGCAAAGAAGCGCTTCAATCTGACGAAATCCGGCAAGGTCAAGAGAGCTCATGCGTTCAAGAGCCACATCCTGACCAAGAAGGACACCAAGCGTGGCCGTCGTCTGCGCAGCACCACGTATGCTGACTGCACCACCGAGGCGACCATCCGCAAGATGATCCCTTACAAATAAGAGACGGAATCGTTAGAAATAGGAGGCAATTAGAATATGGCACGTGTTAAAGGCGCAATGATGGCGCGTAAAAGAAGAAATAAGACCCTGAAGCTGGCCAAGGGCTACTGGGGCGCTAAGTCCAAGCACTTCAAGATGGCCAACGAGCA
>CAVGSO010000023.1:0-23358 GCA_963631875.1 Firmicutes bacterium CAG:341
TGAGGAGACCAACAAGGATAAAAACGGCACCATCACCATCACCGTGCCTTGGACGGCCGCACCCGGCTTCCGTCAGCAGATCGTGTGCTACTATGTGGCTGACAACGGCGCACGCACCCGCATGGGTGGCGCCGGCTATAAGAATGAAACCTTTAGCTGGGACACGAACCACTTCTCCAAGTTTGAAGTCGTGAGCGAGACGGTTTCCACCAGCCGCGCGTATATCGACCTCAACGGTTCTTCGAGCGGGACGACTGCAACGACCACGACCACCACGACCGGAAAGGCCAGCTCCGCCACCACCTTTGACGCGGGTGTCGGCGTGTATGCTGCTACTGCCATCCTCTCCGTGACCGGCATGGCTTGGGTCGGCAAGAAGAAGCACTAAGCAAAGCAAATCACGCAAAAAGAGAACGGCGCGAGCCGTTCTCTTTTTGCGTCAGATTTTCTCGAATTTCCCCTTGCCTTTCTGCGAGGCTGTGCTATACTGGTAGCCGTGAATTGCTTGGAAAGAGGGACGATCCGTGCAAAAGCTCTCGCACAATGACCATATTGACCTCTACCGCCACTTGGCGTTCTGCGTCGTCGGCGGCTTCTTCGGCGGCTACGCCATCTTAATCCACACGGGCATCATGGGCAACGCCCAGACGGTAAACCTGATCGAGCTGCTGATGGACTACCTCCGCGCCGACGGACACGGCATATTGCTCCACTCCGGCGCGCTGGCCATCTATATTTTTGCCACGATGCTCACGGTGCTGCTGCCGCACTGGTGCGGCGCGGATATGCACCTGCTCTCGCCCTGCGTGACCGCCGCGGCCGCCGTTATCGTCTCGCTCCTGCCGCCTGAGACGAATGCCGTCCTCGCGCTCTACCCGGTCTTTTTCGCCATGAGCCTTCAGTGGAGCAGCTTCGCCGGGGCGCGCGGCTTTTACAGCGCGACCATTTTCTCCACCAACAACACGAAGCAGGCCTCGCTGGCCATCGCCAACTACCTCTGCGACCACGACCGGGCGCACCTGCGCAAGCTGAAATTCTACGCGCTGACGCTGCTGTGCTTCCACATCGGCGCGGCGGTGTCCTATTTCGCTGTCGAGTGGCTGCACGTCCGGGGCGGATTTCTCGTGCTGCCGTTCGTCGCGTGGGGCTTCTTCCTCGCCGTGTGCGAACGCCGCCACGAGGCGCTGGCGGAGGAGCCGGAGACGATCCCCGACAACGCCGCCCACCCCGGCGCGTAAGAAACGGTTGATCGTTTCGACGCACTGTGGTACACTAACGGTGACGCTTTGTAAAACAGCTGAAAATGAGAGGAGTATCAAGCATGAAAGAAACGAAATACGCAGGGACACAGACCGAAAAGAACCTCATGGCGGCCTTTGCCGGCGAGTCCGAGGCGCGGAACAAGTACACCTACTTCGCCTCCAAGGCCAAGAAGGACGGCTACGAGCAGATCGCCGCGCTGTTTCTCAAGACCGCCGAGAACGAGAAGGAGCACGCGAAGCTCTGGTTCAAGGAGCTCAGCGGCATAGGCAATACCGCCGAAAATCTTCTCTCTGCCGCAGAGGGCGAGAATTACGAGTGGACGGATATGTACGAGGGCTTCGCCCAGACCGCCGAGGCGGAGGGCTTCCACGAGCTGGCGCAGAAGTTCCGCTTGGTGGGCGCGATCGAGAAACACCACGAGGAGCGTTACCGCGCCCTGCTGCACAATGTGGAGACGGCGGCGGTGTTCGCCAAGAGCGAGGTCAAGGTGTGGGAATGCCGCAACTGCGGTCACATCGTGGTCGGAGAAAAAGCCCCCGAGGTCTGCCCGACCTGCAACCACCCGCAGAGCTACTTTGAGATCAATGCGGAGAATTATTGATACGGATAAAGAGAAAAGAACCGCCCGCGGGCGGTTCTTTTTACCCCTTATTTCCCGCTCAGCTCTACCGCGTGGCGGATGAAGCTCATCGGCGGGACGGGGCGGGAATGACAAGTCAGGCGGCATTGTCCGTCTGTCGAGAGCGGTCTCCCCTCTCAATCCGCAAAAATCACCGTCACAGCACAGCGGTTGACATTTCCCGGCGGGGATGGTAGAATACTACCGTTGTTTGCTGCCGCCGGGTAGCGTGCATACGTTCACAGGGACGCCGTTAGGCCATAGAAGGTGTCCCCGTGGGCGCATTTTGTTTTTTAGGAGGAACTTTCCTATGGCTTGGGTCTATTTATTGATTGCGGGCGGGCTGGAGGTGTTTTGGTCCACGTTTTTGAAGCTGTCGGAGGGCTTCACGCGGCTGTGGCCGTCCGTGTGGGCGGTGGTCGGCATGGTGGCGAGCTTCTTCTTTCTCTCTCAGGCGACCAAGACGCTGCCGATGGGGACGGCCTACGGCGTGTGGACGGGCATCGGCGCGCTGGGTGCGGTGCTGGTGGGTATTTTGGCGTTCCACGAGCCGATCACCGCGCCGCGTCTTCTCTTCGTCGGATTGCTGCTGGTAGGTATTATCGGCTTGAAGATAACGGCGTAAAAATTCCCGGTGACGGTCATGCAGATGCTGACCGTCACCGGGAATTTATTTTTCACTTTTTATTTACCTCGCGTTATAGGCGGCAATACCCTTGGCGAGCAGATCCATCGCACGCTCCAACGCCTCCTGCTTGAGTACGTAGGCGATGCGAATTTCGTTCTTGCCCTTGCCGGGGGTGGCGTAGAACGGCTCGCCGGGCGCGAACATGACGGTATCGCCGTTGTCGTCAAACTCCTCCAAGAGCCATCTCTGGAACGTGTCGGCGTCGTCCACGGGCAGGGCGGCCATGATGTAGAACGCGCCGCGGGGACATTCGCAGACCACGCCGGGAATTTCGTGCAGCTTGCGCATGACGGTGTCGCGGCGGCGTTTGTACTCGTCGCGGACGGCGGCGAAGTAGTCAGGCCCGACGCTATACAGCGCGGCGGCGGCCACCTGATCGAGCGTGGGGACGGACAGGCGGCACTGGGCGTATTTCATCGCCTGCGCCATCAGGTCCTTGTTGCGGCTGATGAGGCAGCCGATACGTGCGCCGCAGGCGGAGAAGCGCTTGGAGACGGTGTCGATGACGATGACGTTCTCGGCGGCGTCGTCAAACTGCCCCATGGATTGCAGCGGCTCTCCGGCGTAGACGAACTCGCGGTACGCCTCGTCGCCGATGATGAAGAGGTCGTGCGCCTTGGCAATATCGACCATCATACGCATCTCGTCGGGGGTCAGGACGCAGCCCGTGGGGTTGCCGGGGTTCGTGACCATGATGGCGCGGGTGTGCTCGTTAATCTCCGCCTCCACCTTGGCGCGGTCGGCGTAGTGGTAGCCGTCGTGCGGCGAGGTCGGGATGGGGTGGATGCTCGCACCGCAGGTGTAGGCCATCGTGTTGTAGTTGGGGTAGAACGGCTCGGGAATGAGGATCTCGTCACCGTCGTCGAGGATGCAGTTCATGACGATTTGGAGCGCCTCGCTGCCGCCGTTGGTGATGAGAATGTCGCCCTTTTCAAAGTGCATGCCGAGGTCGTCGTAATACTTCCCAATGGCGTCGATCAGCGCGGGAATGCCGGGCGAGGGAGCGTATTCCAGCACGGGCAGGTCGAAGTGCTTCACGGCATCGAAATACGCCTTGGGCGTCTCGATGTCCGGCTGGCCGATGTTCAGGTGGTAGATCTTCTTGCCCTTGGCCTCGGCGGCCACGGCGTAGGGGTGGAATTTGCGCATGGGCGAAAGCCCGCATTTGAGTACCTTGCTGGAGAATTTCATATGGTTTCCTCCTCGATATATGTATATGTAATAGACGGTGTTGGTCATAAGCCCGCCGGTCATGTGCCTGCGATGTGCGGCGGGGCGTCGGGGACGCCGCCCCCTACGAACGGTTTAATGAGGGAGCTGCGGAAAAGGCGGCCAAACGGCCGCCTTTTATGCTCAGTTCATCTGGCGGCGGCGGCTGAGGTTCACCGTACCGTCCGTCATGGAATTCAGCGAGTCAAGGCTCTTGCCCGTACCCTCGGCGACGCAGGAGATCGCGCCCTCGGCCACCGTCGTGTGGATGCCGGTGCGGGCCTCGATGAGCTTGTCAAAGCCGTCCACCAAACTGCCGCCGCCGGTCATAATGATGCCGTTATTGGAAATATCGGCCACCAGCTCCGGCGGCGTGCGCTCCAGCACCCCGTGAACGGCCTCCAAAATGCGCTCGACAGGCTCCTCGAACGCCTCCAGCATTTCCGTGGAGCTGACGTTGATAACCTTGGGCAGTCCCGTCATCAGGCAGCGACCCTTAATTTCAATGGTGCTTTCCTGCTCCTTGGGGAAGACGCAGCCGATCTCCATCTTCATCAGCTCGGCGGTGCGTTCGCCGACCAGCACGTTGTGCTTGCGGCGCATATATTTGACGATGGATTCGTTGAACTGGTCGCCCGCGACCTTGATGGAGGCACTCTCCACCACGCCGCTGAGGGAGATGACGGCGATATCGCTCGTGCCGCCGCCGATATCCACGACCATGTGGCCGTCGGGCTTGGCAATGTCGATGCCCGCGCCGATGGCCGCTGCGACAGGCTCTTCGATGAGGTAGACGCGCCGTGCGCCCGCCTGAATGCCCGCGTCCACCACGGCACGCTCCTCGACCTCGGTGATGCCGGAGGGAACGCAGATGATGACGCGCGGCTTGAAGAGCTGGAAGCCGCCCACGACCTTACGCAAGAACTCCCGGAGCATACGCTCGGTCATGTCGTAGTCGGAGATCACGCCCTCGCGCAGCGGACGGATGGCCACGATGTTGCCGGGGGTACGACCCAGCATAGCCTGCGCATCCGCGCCGACCTTGAGCAGCTTGCCGCTGTTCTTGTCAATGGCCACCACCGACGGCTCGTTGAGTACCACGCCCTTGCCCTTGACGTAGACGAGGACGGAGGCCGTACCAAGGTCGATACCGATGTCTTTTGCAATAGAACACATATGACTGCACCTCTGTTTTCTCTTTTTCTGCTTATGCTTCAGGGCGCGGTGCGCCCGCTTCTTGTCTGACTCAATATTATAGCGACTGCGGAGAGATTTTGCAACGGTCAAATGCAAAAGTTCGCATTTTCTCTATTTTGCGCAACGGTGGGCGTTTCCATACGCCGCGATTTATTCACGTCCCATCGCCAGCGTCAAGCACACCACGTCCGCCGCGCCCGCGCTCTTGAGAATGCGAACGCACTCCGTCAGCGTCGCCCCGGTGGTGAGAATGTCGTCGATGAGCAGCAGTCGCTTGCCGCGAATTTCTTTCGGCTCGACCGCCTCATACGCGCCCAGCACATTGGCGCGCCGCTCTGCCGCGTCCTCCAAGCCCGACTGCGGCGGGTTGTCGCGGATCTTTCGGAGCGTCTCCATCGGCTCGGTGTGCCAGTCCACACAGAGACTGGCGCACAGCAGCCGCGCTTGGTCAAAGCCACGCTTTTTCAGCCGCTTTTTGCTCACCGGCACCCACGTGACGGCGTCAAAGCGGTCGGCGTAGGCGTCGGCCGCCGTCTCGGCCATGAGCGCACCGAAGCAGTCGATGACCTCCATCCGGCCGTGGAACTTGAAGCTCAAAATCGCGTCGCGGACGCTGTCCTCGTAGTAGAGCGGTGCGGCGCACTCGCCGAACGTCCCGGTACGCACCTCCGTGCAGCGGGGCAGTGTGCGCGCACATTCCTCGCATAGAAGCGCCTTCCCTGTGGCGCGGCGGCAGAAGGGACAGTGGCGCGGGAAAAAGAAGCCCATCAGACCGTCCGTCAGGCGGTTCAGGGAGTCGTTGGCGTCCCGGATAGAGCCGTTGCTGTTTTTCATTCGCTGCCCTCCTTCAAGCGGCGGCGCAGGCCGCTGTAGCGGCGCTGCTGGCGGTCGTTCGCCGCCATCTTGGCGGGAACGGTGTCGTCACCCACCATGATGAGCATCCGGCGGGCGCGGGTGATGGCGGTATACAGCACACCGCGCACCATCAGCGACGGCGCGGCGGGCGCGGAAACTAAAATCACGGCGGGGTACTCGCTGCCCTGCGACTTGTGGACGGTGATGGCGTAGGCCATGTCGAGCTGGTTGAGCAGGTCGGCGGTGTAGGTGACGGTGCGGTCGTCAAAGCGCAGGACGATCAGCTCGCCGGAGCTGTCAATGTCCTCGATGACGCCGACGTCGCCGTTGAAGATCCCGCTGCCCGCCGTGCCGTCGTCCTTTTCCCACAGCACGTCGTAGTTGTTCTTCGTCTGCATGACGCGGTCGCCGACGCGGAATGTCACGTCGCCCCACAGCTTCTGCCGCTTCTGAGGGGACGGCGGGTTGAGCGCGGCCTGCAGCGCACGGTTCAGGGCAGCCGTGCCGCAAGATCCCTTTCGTGTCGCGGAAAGCACCTGGATCTGCTCGCTGGGAATGTTCATGTTCTTCGGCAGTCGGTCGCGGCACAGCGCCACCACCGTCTGCACCAGCCTGTCCGGCGAGCGGCGGCAGAGGAAGAAGAAATCCCCCTGATTGCTCTCCAAGCTCGGCGCCTGCCCGGCGTTGACGGCGTGGGCGTTGCGGATGATGGCGGACTGCTCGGCCTGACGGAACACCTGCGTCAAGGAGACGGTCGGGACGACGCCGCTTCGCAGCAGGTCGCCCAGCACGTTGCCCGCGCCCACGGAGGGGAGCTGATCCGGGTCGCCCACCAGCACGAGGCGGCAGCCGGGGCGAAGCGCTTCCAGCAGCGCCTGCATCAGCTCCAAGTCCACCATGCTCATCTCGTCCACGATGACGGCGTGTACCTCCAGCGGATCCTTGGCGTTTTTCTTGAAGGCCGTCTCGCCTGTCAGCTCGTTGTAGCTCATGCCGAGGGCGCGGTGGATGGTCTGCGCCTCGCAGTCCGTCACCTCGCCCAGCCGCTTGGCGGCGCGTCCCGTGGGCGCAAGGAGCGCGGTGTCCAGTCCCATGCGGCGGTAGAGCGCCACGATACCGCGCAGGGACGTGGTCTTTCCCGTACCCGGGCCGCCCGTGAGCAGCAGGAGGCCGCCCTCCGCCGCCATGCGCACCGCCTGACGCTGTAAGGGCGCGTAGGACACGCCCTGCTCCCTTTCAATCTCGTCGATCGTCTTATCCACCTGTCGAAGCTGCTCGACCGGGGTGTGGAGCATGGACAGCAGCCGCTGCGCCACGAACGTCTCCGCCTGATAGAGCCGCGGCAGATAGCAGCCGCGCACGTTGGCAATCGGCTTTTCCACCACGGCGAAGCTCTCGATGAGCTTATCCAGCACCGTCTCCACCGCGTCCGTTTCCACGCCCACGAGCTGTGACGTGGCGGCGAGCAGCTTTTCACGCGGCAGGAAGACGTGGCCGTTTCCGGCGTTGTGTGCCAGCTCGTATTCGATGGCCGCGCGGAGACGGCAGGGGTCGTCCCCGCCGAAGCCCATGCTCAGCGCGATGGCGTCCGTCACGGCAAAATCCACGCCAAAGCGGACGCGGGAGAGGACGTAGGGATCGTCGCGCAGCGTTTGCAGGGCGCGGTCGCCGTAGGTGCGCTGTACCGACATGGCCAAATGTACCGGGAGGTCGTAGCGCGAGAGGAATTCCATCACCTGCCGCAGTCCCGTCAAGGAGCGGAACGCTTCCGACAGCTCCATCGCCTTCTTCGCGGTGATGCCCTTGATGACCTTGAGCTTCTCCGGCGTTTCCTCCAGCACGCGCAGCGTGTCCGCGCCGAAGTGATCGACCATCCGCTGGGCGGTCGCCGCGCCGATGCCCTTGAGTACGCCGGAGGAGAGGTAGCGGAGGATGTCCTCCTCCGCCTGCGGCATACGCCGCTCCACGCTCTCGGCGGAGAGCTGCGAGCCGTGTACCGGGTGGTTGACCCACACCCCGGTGACGGTCATGCCCTCGCCGCAGGCGGCGCAGGGGATGCAGCCGACGACGGTGATGGCCTCGTCCTCGCCGTCCGGGCGCAGCAGCAGCACGGTGTAGCCGTTTTCCTCGTTTTGGAAGATGACCGTCTCCACGCTGCCCTCGATCGTCACGCGCTCGCCCACTTCATCCCCTCCTTTCTCGCCGCGCCCTTGTCAGCGCAGGTATTTCTTCAGATATTGTCCCGTGTAGGACGCCTCGCACGCGGCCACCTGCTCCGGCGTGCCGCAGGCCACGACCTGCCCGCCGCCGACACCGCCCTCGGGTCCTAAGTCGATGAGGTAGTCGGCGCATTTGATCACGTCCAAATTATGCTCAATGACCAGCACCGTGTTGCCCGCGTCGGTAAGCCGCTGCAGCACCTCCAAGAGCTTGCGCACGTCGTCGGCGTGCAGCCCGGTGGTGGGTTCGTCCAAGATATAGATCGTGCGCCCGGTGGAGCGCTTGCTCAGCTCGGTGGCGAGCTTGACGCGCTGCGCCTCGCCGCCGGAGAGCGTCGTGGAGGGCTGCCCCAGCTTCACGTAGCCCAAGCCAACGTCCATCAGCGTTTGCAGCTTGTCGCACACACTCGGCACGGCGGAGAAGAAGTCCAGCGCCTCCGCCACGGTCATGTCCAGCACGTCGGCAATGTTCTTGCCCTTGTAGCGCACCTCCAGCGTCTCGCGGTTGTAGCGCTTTCCGCGGCAGACCTCGCAGGGGACATACACGTCCGCGAGGAAGTGCATCTCGATCTTGAGCATTCCGTCGCCGCCGCAGGCCTCGCACCGTCCGCCCTTCGTGTTGAACGAGAACCGTCCCGGTCCGTAGCCGCGCCGCTTCGCGTCGGGGGTCGAGGCAAAGAGGTCGCGGATGGCGTTGAAGAGGTTCGTGTACGTGGCGGGGTTGGAGCGCGGCGTGCGCCCGATGGGGCTTTGGTCGATGGCGATGACCTTGTCGAGATACTCCATGCCCTCGATGCTGTCATACTTGCCGGGGCGGAGCTTCATGCGGTTCAGGGCCGCGCCCAGCGCCTTAAAAAGCACCTCGTTGACGAGCGAGCTTTTCCCGCTGCCGCTGACGCCCGTGACGCACGTGAACGTCCCCAAGGGGAGCGACACGTCGATATGGCGCAGGTTGTTCTCCGCGGCGCCGCGCACGGTGAGCAGATGCCCGTTGCCCTCGCGGCGGTGCGGCGGCAGCTCGATGCGCTTTTTGCCGCTGAGGTACTGCCCCGTCAGACTGTCGGGACAGGCCATGACCTCCTCCGGCGTGCCGCAGGCGACCACGCGGCCGCCCAGCGCGCCCGCACCGGGGCCGATGTCGATGAGGTAGTCGGCGGCGCGCATCGTGTCCTCGTCATGCTCGACGACGATGAGCGTGTTGCCGAGGTCGCGGAGGCGGCGGAGCGTATCCAGCAGCTTGTCATTGTCGCGCTGGTGGAGGCCGATGGACGGCTCATCCAAGATATACAGCACGCCCATGAGGCTGCTGCCGATCTGCGTGGCGAGGCGGATACGCTGGCTCTCGCCGCCCGAGAGTGTCCCGGAGGCGCGGGAGAGCGTCAGGTAGCCGAGTCCCACGGACTGAAGAAAGCCCAGCCGGGCGTGGATCTCCTTGAGGATCTGCTCGGCGATGAGCCGCTGGCTGCCCGTTAAATCCAGATGGTCGAAAAACGACAATGCCTCGCCCACCGGGAGGGTCGTGGCGTCGTAGATGGACTTGCCGCCCACGGTGACGGCCAGTGCCTCCGGCCGCAGCCGTCTTCCGCGGCAGTCCGGGCAGGGGCAGGGCGTCATGAAGCCCTCGATCTCCCGCTTGCTCGCGTCGGACTGCGTCTCCTGATAGCGGCGCTCCAGATTGCGGCAAATACCCTCAAACGGCTGGTACAGCACGCCCTTGCCGCGTGGCTGGTCATAGTGCAGCTCCAATTTCTCGCCGCCCGTGCCGTAGAGGATGACGTTTTTCACCTCGTCGGGCAACGTCTCGTAGGGCTGGGAGAGTGAAAAGCGATACTTTTTGCTCAACGCCTCGAAATACATCCGACTGATTCCGTCGGAGCGGATGGACGCCCAGCCGCTGGCGGTGATCGCACCGTCCAGCACGGACAGCGACTCATCCGGGATGATGAGCGCGGGGTCGGCCTTGAGCTGCACGCCAAGCCCCGTGCAGGTCGGACAGGCGCCGAACGGGCTGTTGAACGAAAAAAGGCGTGGTGTCAGCTCCTCGATGGAGATGCCGCAGTCGTCACAGGCGTAGTTCTGCGAGAACGTGATATCCTTTTCCTCGCGCAGCAGATTGACGGTCACGAGGCCGCCGGCCAAATTCGAGGCCGTCTCCACCGAGTCGGTGAGCCGCCCGATGATGTCGGGGCGAACGATGAGGCGATCGACCACGATGTCGATGTGGTGCTTGAGGTTCTTCTCCAAACGGATGTCCTCGCTCAGCTCGTACAAATTCCCATCCACGCGGGCGCGGACATAGCCGCTGCGGCGGGCGTCCTCCAGCACCTTGGCGTGTTCGCCCTTGCGTCCCCGCACGACCGGGGCCATGACCTGAATGCGCGTCCCCTCCGGCAAGGCCATGATTTGGTCGATAATCTGATCGACCGTCTGCCGACGTATCTCCTTGCCGCAGTGCGGGCAGTGCGGCGTGCCGACACGCGCCCAAAGCAGGCGCAGGTAGTCGTAGATCTCCGTCACCGTGCCGACGGTGGAGCGGGGGTTCTTGCTGGTGGTCTTTTGGTCGATGGAGATGGCCGGGGAGAGACCGTCGATATAGTCCACGTCGGGCTTGTCCATCTGCCCCAAAAACATCCGGGCATAGCTGGAAAGGCTCTCCACGTAGCGTCGCTGCCCCTCGGCGTAGATGGTATCAAACGCCAAGGAGCTTTTGCCGCTGCCGGAAAGCCCTGTCAGCACCACCAGCTTGTCGCGCGGGATGGTGACGTCGATATTCTTCAGGTTGTTCTCCCGCGCACCCTTGATGAAAATTTCCTTCTGCATGGTATGCCTCTTATCCGATCACACGATAACATCCGCCGTCTTGGCGTTCAGCAGCGCAAGAAGCCCCTTCGGGTCGCACTCGACCTGCGCGCCGATCTTCCCGGCGCTGACGCAGATGGTGGCGTAGTGCAGCGCCGTCTCGTGGAAGACGGTGGGAAACTGCTTCTTCATCCCGATCGGGGAGCAGCCGCCGTGGACGTAGCCCGTCAGACCCAGCAGCTCCTTCTGCGGCAGCATGACAACGGACTTCTCGCCCACGGCCTTGGCTGCCTTTTTCAAATCAAGGCTCTCCGCCACCGGGATGTCGAAGACGTAGTACGCGCCGCTTGCACCCTTGGTCACCAGCGTCTTGAAGACCTGCTCCGCGCTCTGCCCCAGCGTCTGCGCCACGGAGACGCCGTCAATGCCGCCCTCCGGGTCGTAGCTGTGGGCGATATAGGGCAGCTTTTTCTGCTCAAGCGTCCGCATGACGTTCGTTTTTTCTTCCTTGTGCTTTGCCATTTTTTGTCACTCCTTTGCCTGCTCGCCCTCCCGCGCCAGCAAGATCACACAGCCGAACACACAGGCCATGCCCAGCACCGTCCAGAGGGTGAGCGCCTCATGAAATACGAAAATGCCCACCAGTGTCTCCACCACCGGCTCGACGTTGGTGATGATGGAGGCCTTGCCGCTCTCCACGCCCTCCAAGCCCTTGGTGTAGAAGAAATACGGCAGCACCGTGGCCACGATGACCACGCCGCACACGCCGATGATCCCGTGCGCGCTCGAAAAGGCCAGCGGCAGCGTCTCAAAATCCGCGAAGACAAACGAGCCAAGTCCCGCCACGACAAACGTCCAGTAGATCATCGTGTAGCTCTCGTAGTGGGCGAGGCCGTAGTGCGCGAAGACCGTGTAGCTGGCGTAGCACAGGCCGGAGGCAACGCCGAGGCCGATGCCTACCCACGAGGCGGTCGTGTTCCCGCCGAGAATGCCGCTGACCATCACGCAGCCCAGCAGCGACACCGCGAGGGCAACGAGCTTACGCCGCGTCAGCGGGGCCTTCCACAGTACCGCGCTGAAGATCACGACGAAGGACGGCGCGAGGTATAAAAGCACCGCCGCCACCGCGAGCGAACAGAGTGTCTGACACTGGAGGTAGACAACGCTCAAAAGCAATATGCTCACCAGTCCCGAGCAGAGGAAGATCGGCAGATGGCGCAGCTTGATGCGAAAGACCTCCCGATGGCATAGGGCGAACACCGCCGTCAGCAGCACCAGTGCGCCGAAATTGCGGAGAAAGACGCGGTTGCCAAGCGCCACGCCCGCCGAGGTGAGCATACGGTTGAAAAATCCGATAAAGCCCCAGCACACGGCACTGAGGACGACGTAGGTGTAGGAGATATACTTTTTCATATTCATATTGTCTTCCCGGTTCTTTATTTCTCCCCGCGCAGCTCGATGATCTGATCGCGCAGCAGCGCGGCGTATTCAAATTCCAGCATTCGGCTGGCCTCTTTCATCTCTTTTTCAAGCCGCGCGATCGTCTCCGCCCGCTCACGCTCGGAGAGCTTCTTCTTTGTAAGCTTCGAGGCGTCCTCCGCGCTGTGGCTGATCTCCACCATCTCCCGCACGCTCTTGCGGATGGTGCGCGGCACGATCCCGTGCGCCTTGTTGAAGTTGTCCTGCAATTTCCGCCGCCGCTCCGTCTCGTCCATCGCGGCGCGCATGGACGGCGTGACCGTGTCGGCGTAGAGGACGACCAGCCCCTCCGCGTTGCGGGCGGCGCGGCCGATCGTCTGAATGAGGCTCGTCTCACTGCGGAGGAAGCCCTCCTTGTCCGCGTCCAAAATGGCCACAAGGCTGACCTCCGGCAGATCAAGTCCTTCGCGCAGGAGGTTGATCCCCACCAGCACGTCAAACTCGCCCAGCCGCAGGTCGCGGAGGATCTCCATCCGCTCCAAGGCCGACACGTCGGCGTGCATATACCGCACCCGTATGCCCAGCCCGCGGAAATGGGCGGTCAAGTCCTCGGCCATACGCTTGGTCAGCGTCGTGACGAGAACGCGCTCGTTTTTCTCCTCTCGCTCGTGTATTTCTGCCACGAGGTCGTCGATCTGCCCGACGACCGGGCGCACCTCCACCCTCGGGTCGAGCAGCCCGGTCGGGCGGATGACCTGCTCCACCACCTGTGCGGCGTGCTGCTTCTCAAACTCGCCCGGCGTGGCGGAGACGTAGATGGCCTGTGAAAACCGCTGCTCAAATTCCTCAAATTTCAGCGGGCGGTTGTCAAACGCGCACGGCAGGCGGAAGCCGTAGTCCACAAGGCTCTGCTTGCGGGCGTGGTCGCCGTTATACATCGCCCGCACCTGCGGCAGCGTCACGTGGCTCTCGTCCACGAACAGGACGAAATCCTCGGGGAAGAAATCCATCAGCGTCATCGGCGCAGAGCCGGGAGGCCGCTGCGAAATGACGCGGGAATAATTCTCGATGCCGGAGCAGTAGCCCAGCGTCCGCATCATCTCCACGTCGTAGCGCGTGCGCTGGTCGAGGCGCTGCGCCTCCACCAGCTTGCCGTTCGCCTCGAACCACGCCTTGCGCTCACCAAGCTCCCGCTCGATCTCCTGCGCCGCCCGCTCCAGCTTGTCCTTGGGCGTGACATAGTGGCTGGCGGGGTAAACGGCCACGTGATCCAGCACCCGCAGCGCGGCCCCGGTGACGGGGTGGAACTCCGTGATACGGTCGATCTCGTCGCCGAAGAACTCCACGCGCAGGGCGCGGTCCTTATAATACGCCGGGTACAGCTCCACCGTGTCGCCGCGAACGCGGAACATATTGCGCTGGAAGGCGATGTCGTTGCGCTCGTAGCGATCCTCGACCAGCCGCCGCAGCAGCTCGTCGCGCTCCATCGTCATCCCCGTGCGCAGGGAGATCATCATCCGCGCGAAGTCGTCCGGCTCACCGAGGCCGTAAATGCAGCTCACGGAGGACACGACGATCACGTCCCGCCGCTCCAGCAGCGCGCAGGTGGCACTCAGGCGCAGACGGTCGATCTCCTCATTCGTGGAGGCGTCTTTTTCGATGTAGGTGTCCGTGTGGGCGATGTACGCCTCGGGCTGATAGTAGTCGTAATACGAGACGAAATACTCCACGGCGTTGTTCGGGAAAAACTCCCGAAACTCCTCACAGAGCTGGGCGGCCAGCGTCTTATTGTGCGCCAGCACCAGCGTGGGGCGGTTGACCCGCTCGATGACCTTGGCC
This sequence comes from Firmicutes bacterium CAG:341, assembly GCA_963631875.1. Lineage (GTDB taxonomy): Bacteria > Bacillota > Clostridia > Oscillospirales > Oscillospiraceae > Vescimonas. The sequence continues at coordinate 14,108 of CAVGSO010000023.1, forward strand.
ATCGTGTAGGTCTTGCCCGACCCGGTGACGCCCTTGAGCACCTGCTCGCGCAGGCCGCGCTGAAGCCCCGCCGCCAGCTTGTCGATGGCCTGCGGCTGATCTCCGGCGGGCTGATATTCTGATATGACCTTAAAATCCGGCATGAACGCTCCTTGCTCGGCAAACGCCGCCCCCGGCAAAATGCGCGGTATCATTCTTTTCAGTATACCACACAGCCCGAAAAAGAACAAGCACTTTTCAGCCAAGCGTCACACGCCGGCGAACCGACGCGCCGCAGGCGCGAACGCCCCCTTACACAAGGGGCCTAACGGCAGACCTCCCGCCCTTACTCCCCGCACTGCGCAGCGCAGAGCGCGTCGAAATACTTATAAAACGGCATCAGCGACTCAAACCCGTCGATCACGTCCTGCGCCAGCTCCGGCGAAAAGATCCGCTCGTCCGGCGCAAGCTCATGCTGCAAATTCACCGATTTCTTCTGATACCACGGCCGCAAAAGCTCGCTCACCTCGCCCTTGCTCCGGGCGTACTCCGGCCCGGTCAGCACGAACTGCTCCTGCCGATTGAACCGCCGCACCAGCTTCGCCAGCTCCTCCGGGTTGTCATCAATGCGCTTGCGATATGCTTCCATCAGCGCGGCCTTCGGCGCCCAGAAGCCCATGCCGTAGCTGTAATAGTCCGGCGCGATCTCAAAATAGAACGTCGGCCGCCCCGTCCAGTCCTCGTCCCCGGTGCGGATGCAGAACCACAGGTGATCCTTGTACGGTCCCTGCCCGTGCAGCCGCCGCGCGTCCCGGTAAATACGGGACATTTTCAGCAGAAACGGCTCGCGTGGGTACTTCTCGTGCAGCGCCTCATAGACCTGCTCGCCCAGCGCGCGGGTCGGCCGAAGCAGGTAACGCTGATAGTCCTCCTTGTGCGCCATGAACCAGCCGCGCTCGTTGTTGAACCGTATGCCCCACAGAAAGTCCATCGTCGCCTCCGTGTAGCCCTCAAATGCCATAACAAGCACCCACCTTTCCGCCGAAATCATAGCATATTTTCTGCGGTTTGTCTACGGGGGAATGGCCATTGAAAAGGGAGGCTAAAAATGTCTCCCCACGCCGACAACCTTGGTCATCGGTGTGGGGAGTGCATAAATTCTTACGGCGAACGCTTCACGCCATCTCCGTCTGCGGGACGGTCTCCGTCCGATAGTCCGCCGTGCCGTCGATGGGTACGTTGAACGCCAGCTTTTCCACGTACTGCCGCGCCTGCGTACACAGCTGCGGCAGCAGATTGAGCATCACGGTATCCGTCTCACCGCTTGCGTACCTGAAGTTGACGTTCACGCCGTACCACGTGTCCGAGTTATAGGTCTTTCCCTCGTCCAGCAGGTCCACGCCGTTTTTGTTGCCGTCGATGTCCGCGTAGAGCAGTCGGAGCAGTTCCTTCATCTGTTCAAGGGTCAAGTCTACATACGCGCCGTCCGAGTAGCGGTCGATGTATCCGCCGATCGCTGCGTCCACGCCGCCCCACGCTTCCAGCCTGTCGAGGTTCGTCAGTCCCAGCAGGTTGGCACGGCTGTTGGCCATCTCGTTCAGGAGCTGATATACCTCCGACCCGGCGGCGACGTACATATTGTAGCTTCGTTCCAGCGTCCCGCCGCCGGAGAGCTTGTAGCGCAGGGTGATGTAGCGGCTCGCCTCCGTGCCGGTGACGGCGCTGTCCTCAATCGTAGTGGGCTGCGACTCACCCGACTCACCCGGCGCGCCCATCGTGTCATACTGGGTCAGAATGGCGCGGTGCAGTGATACCAGCGTCTCGATGGTCTCCGGGTCGCTCGTGTCGAAGTCGATCACGCCGCGGACGGTCACGCCCGTCACATTCGCCGCGTCCGGCACACGGTGCTGATAGCCGCCGATGTCGGCCTTGACGCACAGTGTCACCGCCGACAGCACCAGCACCATCGCCGCCGTCTCCACCCACCAGCGCTTGCGGAAGATGCGGAACTTCTTTTGCAGCAGCATCTGCGTGCCGAAGAAGCAGATCACGCCCATAATGAGCTGGCAGACGAGGAGCTGCACCACGTTGCCGTGGTTGCCGTACAGCACCACATAGTGCAAAAACAGCCCCAATCCCCAGCCGCCGCACAGACCGACGATCCATCGGGTCACAGGCCGCAGGCAGCGGAACGATACCGCGTCGCCCGCGCTCTCGCTGGGACGCTTCTCATAGAGCCACCATACCAGCGCCAGCAGTGCCAGTCCTACCGCCGCATAGACGGCGCAGACGGTGTAGCTTTCGGCGGAGAGCGTGTTCATGCAGCTGCCGTACTCCACCCACTCGTCGTACACCTCGCCGTTTGCGGTGATCCATTGGCAGGCATTGTTGCTGATGGCGTTCCAGAGCTTTCCTACGGGCGTCAGCCACATCACCGCCTCCGGCACACTGCCGTTTGCATAGCCGTAGTAGAAGATCTCCTGCATACCCCGCACCAGCAGGTGCAGCAGTATGGCCAGGACGTTGGCCGCGCCGTACAGCACCGGGACGGCCAGCAGCCAGCCCGTGACCATGGCGCACAGCGACGCCAGTGCGAAGAAGAACAGGCACATCAGCTCCGTCAGCAGCAGCCACGAGGCGAGTATGCCCCACGGCACGAAGCCGCAGGAGGCGGCGCACAGCGCGCTGATGCAGAACACGAGAACGTTCCCCGCCGTCAGCATTCCAAAGCCCGCGGCAAAGTGGGAGAAGTACTGCTGTGTCCGGGTGACGGGCAGCGCGTGGGCAAGACCCACGCTGCGGGCGTTCATCAGGTACGACCACACCGCCATCGCCGTCAGGCAGCCGAAAATAAGCGACATGACCACCGCGCCGAACGCGGCCTGATAGACGGCGTTGTTCAGCTCCACCTGCCGCTGCACGGCGCCGGACATCCACTGCCCTGTCCGCAGCAGGGAAAGGGGCAGCACGGCCACCCACGCGGTCACATACAGGAACAGCAGCGGCCAGTACCGCCTTGCGTCGCTGCGCAGCAGCGATGCGTTACAGAAGGATGTCTTTCGCGGCATAGTCCACACCTCCCAATTCGTAGATGAAAATTTCCTCCAGCGTCAGCGGGATAGACTCCAGCAGCACCGGGTCGGTGATCTGCATCCGGCGCAGGATCTCCTCGCTCCGGCCGCGGACAATGTAGGTATACACCCGTCCCACGTGACTGCGGTGCAGGATGTTCAGCTCCGCCGGCAGCACCGGCTCGGTGACGCCCTGATAGGCGACCTGCAGCTTCACCGTGTTGTCCTGCAAGTCACTCAGGCTGCGCTCCAGCAGAACCTTGCCGTGGTTCAAGATACCCACGTGGTCGCACACATCCTCCAGCTCCCGCAGGTTGTGGCTGGACACCAGCACCGTCGTGCCACGCTCGGCCACGTCGCCCAGCAGCAGCGACCATACCTGCCGCCGCATGACCGGGTCGAGGCCGTCCACAGGCTCGTCCAAAATGAGATACTCCGGCATACAGCACGTCATCAGCCAAAAGGCCGCCTGCTTCTGCATACCCTTGCTCATGCGCCGCAGCATCATCCGCTCGTCCAGTGGGAAGACCGACTTAAGCTTCTCGTATCGCTCCCAACTGAACGTGGGATAGACGCCGGCGAAGAATTTCGCCATCTCCCGGATGCCCGACTGGGGGAAATAGTACCAGTCGTCGCCGATGACGGCCATGCGCCGCTTGAGCGCGGGGTTTTCGTAGATAGGCTGTCCGTCCAGCAGCACCTCGCCGCTGTCCTGCCGATAAATACCCGCCAGATGGCGGATGACGGTGGATTTGCCCGCGCCGTTCGGCCCTACCAGCCCGTACACCGCGCCCTTGGGGACGGTCATCGTCAACTCGTCCAGTGCGCGGAAGCCGTCAAAGCACTTGACGACGTTCTTTACCTCAAGCATGATCCTTGCCTCCCTCCCACAGTGTTTCCAACGATTCCCATGTGTAGCCCAACGCCTTCAGCTCCTCCAGCAGCGGCCGGAGCTTTTCCGTCAGCTCGCGGATGCGCTGGGTCTGCGCGCCGTCCGACTCCGCCACGAAGATCCCCTTGCCGCTGACGGAGTAGACGTACCCCTCCGCTTCCAGCTCGCTGTACGAGCGCTGGATGGTGTTGGGGTTGATGGCGAGCTGCGTGGCGAGCGCGCGCACCGAGGGCAGCTTCTCCCCCGGGGCGAGCAGCCCCGTCAGCATCATCCGCCGCAGGTGATCCTTTACCTGCAAATACAGCGGCCTCGCGTCGCGGTGATCCAGTGCCACCATATCGCACCACTCCTTTCTGCACTGTACCACCTGTACTATGCGTGTTAGTACGGTTAATATACCACGTCAAGAAACGTCTGTCAAGAGAAATTTTTGCTTCCCTCCCGCCGAAAAGTGTAGTATAATAGCCGCGAAATATCCCAAAGGGGGTCACTATATGCGTATTACGGTAAAGGTCGGCACCTCCACGCTGGCGCACGCCACCGGGCGGCTGAATATTCAGCAGATGGAGGGGCTTTGCAAGGTGTTGAGCGACTTGAAGAACGCCGGACACGAGATCATCCTCGTCTCCTCCGGCTCGATCGGCATGGGCGTCGGTAAGCTGAACCTGCCCGGCCGACCTAAGGATATGCCCACCAAGCAGGCCGCCGCCGCCGTGGGACAGTGCGAGCTGATGTATACCTACGACAAGCTCTTCGGCGAGTACGACCACACCGTCGCGCAGGTGCTGCTCACGGGCGACGACGTCCGCAACGAGCAGCGCAGCCGCAATATGCGCAATACCATCTTCCGCCTTTTGGAGCTGGGTGCGCTGCCCGTCATCAACGAAAACGACACCGTGGCCACCGACGAGGTGGGCGTGGAGAACACCATCGGCGAGAACGACACGCTCTCGGCCATCGTGGCGGCGGCGGTACACGCCGAGCTGCTGATTTTGCTGAGCGACATCGACGGGCTGTACGACGGCGACCCGCACCGCGACAGCGGCGCGAAGCTCATCCCGGTCGTGGCGGATCTGGACGAACACATCATGTCGCTGGGCGGCGGCAGCGGCAGCAGTCTGGGTACGGGCGGCATGGCCACCAAGCTCAAGGCGGCGCAGATCGCCACCGCCGCAGGCTGCGAGATGGTCATCACCAACGGCGCGAAGCCCGCGCTGCTCTATGACATTGTCGCCGGAAAGCCCGTTGGCACACGGTTTTTGGCAAAGGAGGTCTGAACAATGACCACGTTGGAGTTATGTAAACTTACCCGCGCCGCCCGCGTCCCCCTCGCCTCGATGGAAAGGGCGAAAAAAGACGCGCTGCTGCTGTCGATGGCGGAGCATTTGACCGCCGCCGCGCCGGAGATCTTGAGTGCGAACGCACAGGACATGGACGCAGCACGCGGCCGCATCAGCGACGTCATGCTCGACCGCCTGTACTTGGATGAAAAACGCCTCTCCGCCATGGCCGACGGCGTTCGCGCCATCGCCGCCCTGCCCGACCACACCGGGCGCGTGCTGTCGGAGGTGCGCCGCCCGAACGGCCTCGTCATCCAAAAGGTGCAGGTGCCGCTGGGACTGGTGGCCATCATCTACGAGAGCCGCCCCAATGTCACCTCCGACGCGGCGGCACTGGCGCTCAAGTCGGGCAACGCCTGCATTCTCCGCAGCGGCAAGGAGGCACACCGCACCGCCTGCGCCATTGTCGCCGCCCTGAAAAGCGGCGTGGCCGCCGCCGGCGGCGACCCGGATATTCTCAACATCGTGGATGACACCACCCACCGGTCCGCAACGGACATCATGACCGCCAAGGGCGTGGTCGATCTGCTCATCCCGCGCGGCGGTGCGGGGCTGATCCGCGCCTGTGTCGCCGGGGCGACCGTCCCCTGCATCGAGACGGGGACGGGTATCTGCCACGTGTACGTGGACGCCGCCGCCGATCTGGACAAGGCGCTGAACATCGTGGAAAACGCCAAGGCCAGCCGTCCCTCCGTCTGCAACGCCGAGGAGGTGCTGCTCGTCCACCGCGACGTGGCCGCCGACTTCCTGCCCCGGCTGCAAAAATGTCTGACAACGGCGCGTACCGAGCGCGGCGAACACCCCGTGGAGCTGCGTCTCGATTCCCGCGCTGCCGCGCTTATCCCCGGCACACCCGCCGGAGCAAAGGACTTCGACACGGAGTTTTTGGATTATATTCTGGCCGTTCGCGTGGTGGACAGCGTGGACGAGGCCGCGGCACACATCGCCGCCCACTCCACCGGCCACAGCGAGGCCATCGTCACCGAGGACGCGGCGGCAGCTGAGACATTCGTGCGCGGCGTGGACAGCGCCGCCGTCTACGTCAATGCCTCCACCCGCTTCACCGACGGCGGCGAGTTCGGCCTCGGCTGCGAGATGGGCATCTCCACGCAGAAGCTCCACGCCCGCGGCCCGATGGGTCTGGACGAGCTGAGTACCTATAAATACGTCATCCGCGGCAGCGGACAGATTCGCTGAAAACAGCAAGCGCCCTCGTGCAAGGCACGAGGGCGCTTCAGCGTGTCAAAAAAGTCTCACAGAGTTTGCCGCCTGCGGGCGGCAAACTCTGTGAGACTTTTTTGACACGCTCGCCGTATTTTGCCTTATTTCTTAATCTCCCCGTTGGCGGCGGCGGTGAGGTAGGCGTTGATGAAGCCGTCGATGTCGCCGTCCATCACCGCCTGAATGTTGCCCATCTCGTACCCGGTGCGGGTGTCCTTGGCCAAGGTGTAGGGCATGAAGACATAGGAGCGGATCTGACTGCCCCACTCGATCTTCATCTGCACACCCTTGAGGTCGCTGATCTTCTCCGCGTGCTGCTGAAGCTTCAGCTCCGCCAGCTTGGCGCGGAGCATTTTCATGGCGTTGTCGCGGTTTTGGAACTGGCTGCGCTCCGTCTGGCAGAAGACCACAATGCCCGTGGGCAGGTGGGTCAGACGCACGGCGGAGGAGGTCTTGTTGATGTGCTGACCACCCGCGCCGGAGGAGCGGCACGCCTGCATTTCAATATCCTCGGGGCGAATTTCGATCTCGCTGTCGTCCTCCAGCTCCGGCATGACCTCCAGCGCGGCAAAGCTCGTCTGCCGCCGGGCGTTTGCATCAAAGGGACTGACACGGACGAGACGGTGAACGCCGTTCTCGCTCTTGAGGTAACCGTAGGCGTTCTCGCCTTCAATGAGGATCGTAGCGGACTTGATACCCGCCTCGTCCCCGGCCTCGTAGTCCATGAGCTGATAGGAATAGCCGTGACGCTCTGCCCAGCGGGTATACATCCGGTAGAGCATCTCCGTCCAGTCCTGCGCCTCCGTGCCGCCCGCGCCCGCGTGGAACGTCAAAATGGCGTTGTTGCCGTCATACTCGCCGGAGAGCAGCGCGGCCAGCCGCCGCTCGCTGATCTCCTTTTCCAGTGACTCGTAGCCGGAGGACACGTCCTCGAGCTGGGAGGGGTCGTCCTCCTCCTGCGCCATTTCGCACAGCGTCAGCGTGTCCTCCCACTCGGAGACCAGCTTGTCATGCTTCTTGATCTTGTTTTCCAGCCGCTTTACCTGACGGCTCACCGTCTGGCTGCGCTCCAAATCGTTCCAGAAGCCCTCCTGCTCCGTCTCCTTTTGCAGCTCGGCCAGCTCCTCACGCGCCTTGGGAATGCCCAGCGCCTTTTCCAGCTCGCCCAGCGTCGGCTCAAGCGCCAGCAGCTTCTGCTTGTACTCGTCATATTCAATAACGGCCATAGATCGTCTCTCCTTATCCCTGTAAAATTCCTTAGCCCTACTATTATAGCAGAAATCAGCCGTTTGTAAAGACCGCAAAAACGCAGGAGAGACTTTCCACATATTTATTCGTTATGTCAACCGTTTACCGTATCCCCGCGATGAAGCACGCGGGGTCTTTCTCGCGCTGCCGCTGCGCCCACGCGAGCATTTCGTACACGTCCACCGCCCCGGTGACAATGCCCGTTCCCCAGTCGTCAGCCTTGTGGGTACGCAGGAAGTCGTCCGGCGCGGCGGTGCGGACATAGTAGGGGTGCGCCGCGCCGCCGCACAGCACGCCGAGTGCGGCCTCGTCGGTGTAGAAGCCCCGCGCGCCCGCCATGACGGTCAAGCAGTCCTGCATGACGTTGCTCGCGGTCGGGAACCGCCCCGCGCCCTGCCCGAAGAACGTCTGACGGCCCACGCGCTCGGCGGTGTAGCCGATGAGGTTGTAGTTTGCGGGAACGGCGGCCTCCGGCTCGGACTTATCCACCAGCGTCGGCTCGACGAAGGCGCACACGCCGCCCTCCGCCGCCTGTGCGGTGGCCAGCAGCTTGCAGACGAAGCCGTGGTCTTGGAACGCGGCAATGTCCTCCGCCGTGACGGTGCGGATGCCGAACGTCGGAATGGCCGTCTCCTCCAGCACCGCACCGAAGGCGATATTGGCGGAGATACAGAGCTTGCGGCGGATGTCGTCGCCGTCGATGTCGGCGGAGGGGTCGGCCTCGGCGTAGCCCAGCGCCTGCGCTTTTTTCAGAATATCGTCAAAGCTGACCGGGCTTTTGTGCATGGCGTCCATGATGAAGTTGCTCGTGCCGTTCATGATGCCGCCGACCTCGCTGACGGTGTCCAGCCGCTTCACCCGCGCCAAATTCACCAGCCACGGAATGCCGCCGCCCACGGCGGCGGTGCAGCGCAGGGCGACGCCCTTTTCCCGCGCCAGCGACGTCAGCTCCTGATAATAGGCGGCCACGAGCGCCTTGTTGGCGGTGACGACGTGCTTGCCGCGTGCCATCGCGGCAGTGACGTACTCATAGGCCGGGTGCAGCCCACCCATGACCTCGACCACCGTGTCGATGGTGTCATCGTTGAGAATGTCATTGATGTCCATCGTTGCAGCGTCGGCGGGCAGTCCCTCCTTGGGACGGCGCACCAGCACCCGCTTTACGTTCACATCCTGACGCGCCGCGGCCAGCTCCCATACGCCGCCGCCCACGACTCCAAAACCCAAAAGCGCGATATTCATCACACTGCCTCCTTGTGCAAAAGTTTGCCTCATTGTACCCGCGAAAAGCAGTGCTGTCAAGCAAAAAACACCCGCAGGACAATGCCCTGAAGTGATAAAATAATGGTAGACACGAAAGTGCCTACCATTATTTTTATGCTATTATAGACATGGAGGTGGAAATATGGCTGGAAAATACACGATACGAAGCAAAGAGGAAAAGTTACACCAGGCGCAGGAAAGGTGCGGCCACTGGAACCAACTTAGAACACATCCGCT
>CAVGSO010000024.1:0-23332 GCA_963631875.1 Firmicutes bacterium CAG:341
TCTCAAATACTAATCGTGATAACGCTGTCGAATTATACGAATTGTTATCGGATTTCAGACACCGAGGCGCTTGCGCCACGTGTTGCGTCCTCGCTACTGCTTTCTCTTTTTTGCATATGCCCGCGTGAAGGCGGCAAACGCCTGCTCGGCGGGGGAGAGCGGGGCGTCGCGCCGCAGCGCCATGTAGATGCGCCGCCGAATCGGCTCGCTCGGCTCGAAGATGAGCAGCCGTCCCTCCGCCGCCTCCTGCCGCACCGCCAGCTCCGAAAGCACGGCCACGCCCAGCCCCTGCATGACGGCGCTTTTCAGCACCTCCGGGCTTTCGATTCGTGCGGCGACGTGCAGCCGCTCCGGCGCGATATGATGCCCGCTTAGGTACGTCTCCAACGCCCGTGCCGTCCCCGAACCCGCCTCGCGCGAGAGGAACGGCTCACGCAGCAGCAGCTCGCAGGCGTCCGTCCCGCGTTCCTGTGCCTCACGGAAGCGCGGCTCGTCGGCGGTGGTCAGCACGAGGCGATCCTCCGCGATGGTGTGGTAGGCAAACCGCTTTCGGTCGATGGCTGCGCCCACGAAGCCCACGCGCACCTCGCCACGCTCCAAGAGCTGGTGGACGGCGCGGCTGTCGCCCCGGCGCAGCTCGTAGCGCGTGTCGGGATACGCCTTCAAAAACGCACGCAGCAGCTCCGGCAGGAGGTACTGCGCCGGAACGGTGGACGCGCCCAAAAGCAGCGGCTCGCGCTCGCCGGGCAGCGCGGACGTGTGCAGCGCGGCGCACCGCTCCAAAATATCCAGCGACGCGGCGTAGACCCGCTTTCCGTCCTCTGTCAGCTCAATCTGCTTGCGCGCGCCGCGCAGCAGCAGCGGCACGCCCAACGCCTCCTCCAATGCCGAAATATGTGCGCTGACGGTGGACTGCGTCACGTACAGGCTCTCCGCCGCGCGCGTGAAGCTGCGGTATTCCGCCGTGGCGACAAAGCACTCGAGCTGCCGCAGGGTGATGGTCAGCATTCTTTCGCCTCTTTTCTTTTTGCTCGAAATGTGGTATGCTTGGGATGATGGGAGGTGCCTCCATGGACACCATTTACTTGGACAACGCCGCCACGTCCTTTCCGAAGCCGGAGGGCGTGAGCGACCGCATGAAATACTACCTCGACTGCGTGGGCGCGAATTTGAACCGCTCGGTCTACACCGCCGCGCAGGAGGCGGGACTGACCACCCTCACACTGCGTCAGCGGCTGTCGCGTCTTTTTAACTTCCCCGAGCCGCCCACCCACGTCGTCCTGACGCCCGGCGCGACGGCGGGGCTGAATATGATGATCTCCGGCTTGCTCCACGGCGGCGGCCACTGCGTCGTCAGCAGCATGGAGCATAACGCGGTCATGCGCCCGCTCCTGCGCCTGCCGGGCGTGACCGTCAGCCGTATTCCCTGCGACAAGGACGGCTTTGCGGATATTTCCGCCCTGCCGGGGCTGCTGCGGCCGGACACGAAGCTCGTCATCATGGCACATGCTTCGAACGTCTGCGGCACGGTGCAGGACGCGGCGGCGGTTGGCCGTATCTGCGCCGAGCGCGGCATCCCCTTTGCGCTCGACGCCGCCCAGACGGCGGGACACCTCCCGCTCAATTTTCGGGCGTTAGGGCTTTCCGCCATGGCCGTGCCGGGACACAAGGGGCTGCTCGGCCCGGGCGGCGTGGGCGCACTGCTGCTGCGGCATGACTTTGCCGACAGGCTTACGCCGCTCATTGCCGGAGGCACGGGCAGCGCGTCCGACAGCGAATATCTCCCGCCGTACCTGCCCGACCGCTTCGAGTCCGGCACGGCGAACATCCCCGGCTACTACGGCTGGGAGGCCGCCCTGCGCTTCATCGAGCAGCGCGGCGTTCCCGCGCTGCGTCAGCACGAGGCGGCGCTGTGCCGGCGATTTTTGGACGGCCTTGACGGTCTTTCCAACGTCCGCCTCGTCGGGACGCGGGACATAGACCGCCGTGTGGGCGTCATCTCCGTGGACTTCCTGCGCCGCGACAACGCCGAGGCCGCCTACGCGCTGGAGACGGCGCATGGCATTCTGACCCGCTGCGGCCTCCACTGCGCACCCTCCGCGCACAAGACGCTGGGGACGTTCCCGCAGGGAACGGTGCGCTTCTCCCTCGGTTGGGCGAACACCGCGCAGGACGTGGACGCGGCACTGCGCGCGATCGACGCTGTCTCCTGAAGCTCCGGGCGGCCTCGCCGCCCGGAATTTTTTGTGTTACCGCACCAAGATACGCTTCCCGCCGCGGTACTCGCTCACCTCGCCGATCCGCTGTGCGCTGGGGACGACGCCCCTCAGCTCCGCCAGCAGCGCGTCCGCGTCCTCCGGTGCGACCGCCATCAGCAGCCCCCCGGAGGTCTGCGGGTCGTACAAAAGGTCCATCACGGCCTGCGCCGTCTCGCCCGCGTCCACGCCCGGCTCGGCGAAGGCGCGGTTGCGGTACATCCCGGCGGGCAGCACGCCCATCCGCGCAAATTCCAGCGCGGCGGGGATGAAGTCGATGCCTGATACGTGCAGCGTGATGGTCACGTCGCTCCCCTGCGCCATTTCGTAGCCGTGGCCGAGCAGGCCGAACCCGGTCACGTCGGTGCAGGAATGCACCGCGTGGCGCACCATCACGTCACGGGCGGCCTTGTTCAGCGTCGTCATCATGCGGTTGGCGAAGTCGATCGTCTCCGCGTCCAGCAGGTCGGCCTTGGCCGCGCTCGTCAGCACGCCGATACCGATGGGCTTCGTCAGCACCAGCACGTCGCCGGGACGGGCGGCCGAATTCGACAGCAGCCTGTCCGGGCGGACGAATCCGGTGACGGCCAGCCCGTACTTCGGCTCGTCGTCCAAAATGCTGTGGCCGCCCGTGATGAGCGCCCCGGCCTCGTAGACCTTGTCGTATCCGCCGCGCAAAATTTGATGCACCGCCTCCTTGGGCATCGTCTCCGGCACGGCCATGATGTTCAGACACAGCTTCGGCTCACCGCCCATCGCGTACACGTCGCTCAGGGCGTTGGTCGCGGCAATCTGTCCGAAGAGGTACGGGTCGTCGGCGATGGGCGGAAAAAAGTCCACCGTCTGCACGAGCGCCAGCTCGTCGTTGATTTTATACACCGAGGCGTCGTCGCTCTTGTCGAACCCGACCAGCAAATTCGGATCGTGGTGTACGCGGATGCCCTCCAAGAGCTGCGCCAGCACCCCCGCGCCCACCTTTGCGCCGCACCCGGCGCACTTCGTCAGCTTTGTCAGCTTGATGTTCTGCTCTTCCATACCAAATTATGCCTCCTCGCGCAGTTTCCCGCTCAAATTCAAGATGGCCTCCAGCACACCGCCGCCCACGGCCAAGGCCTTATCCGAGGCGGTGGTGCAGTATTCCGGCTTGCAGCGTGGGTCAACGTCCCCGGATTTCATCCCCTTGAAGACGGGCGTCCCCTCCGGCAGCAGCCCGCGAATCACGCCGTCGATGGTGCAGCACATCGGCTGGCCGTCCACCTCTCCGGCCACGTCCCCGGATTTTACCTCGTCCCCGATCTCGCGGAGCTGGTGGAAAATCCCGTCCGCCGGGGCGCGCAGCACCCGCTCTCCGGCATAGCCGCCGATGAAGCCGGGAATATTGGTGTTGGGCAGTGCCGCGCCGCGGTAGATGACGCGCCCCAGCGTGTGGCCGCGCATCGTCTCGACGACCGCGTGACAGTCCTCCCCGGCGGTAAAGCCGGGGCCGACACCGATGACGATCGGTGCGTCGGTCATGTGCGTCCCCAAGTTTTTCTTCGCCAAAATAGCGTCCACCAGCGCGTCCGGCTTGAGGTGCGGCAGGCAGCGCATCTCCGGGTCGGGCAGCACCGGGACGACGCCCTCGGCGAGCAAGGCCAGCGCTGCCTCCGCCGTCTCCGCTCTCACGGCGCGAACGCCCTCCACCGCCGTCTCCCCGTGCGTGATGGCCGGGGAGAAGCACACGGTGCGCCGTATGGCCGTCGGCTTGGGCAGGTCGGTCATCACCACACGCAGAGCGCTGCGGTACAGCCGCAGGGCGATCCCGGTGGCGATGTCGCCCGCGCCGCGTATCAAAACAAGCACAGAGCTTCACTCCTTTAATTGTCGTTATCCTTACCTTAGCACAACGAAAAATAGTTGTCAAGCCGTGGAAAGTTTGCTAAAATAAGCGCATATCGGTACAGAGAAAGGAGGCGTGTCTCATGGATAAGAACATCACCGCGCACCTCTCCATTCGGCTCTTCGCGCAGGAAAAGTGCTTCGGACCGGGCGTGGCGCGTCTGCTCACGGCGGTGGACGCGCTGCACTCCCTGCGCGCGGCGGCGCAGTCGATGGGCATGGCCTATTCCAAGGCGTGGGCGATCGTCCACGCGGCGGAGCAGGGCTTCGGCTGCAAGCTCCTGTACTCCACCATCGGCGGCGCGGGCGGCGGCGGCGCGGTGCTGACGGACGAGGCGCGGCACATCATGGCCGCCTATGAGACGTACTGCCGCCAAATGAACGACTACGGACAGTCGCTTTTCCGCGAGCTGTTCGACTTCTGTGCAAAAGAGGAGGCACAAGCATGAACATCACCGTTTATCTCGGCGCGAATGAGGGTAACGACCCCGCCCTGCGCCGTGCCGTGGAGGAGTTGGGTCGCTGGATCGGCGCACACGGCCACCGCCTCATCTACGGCGGCTCGAAGAGCGGCCTCATGGGCGCACTCGCCCACAGCGTCCTGACCTCCGGCGGCGAGGTCATCGGCGTCGAGCCGCAGTTTTTCATGGATGCGGGCTTTCAGTACGATGGCCTCACGGAGCTGATCGTCACGCCGGATATGTCCGTGCGCAAGGCGAAGATGATCGAGCTTGGCGAAGCATTCATCGCCTTCCCCGGCGGCACAGGCACGCTCGAGGAGATCACCGAGGTCATGTCCAAGGTGTCGCTGAGACAGCTCGACGCGCCCTGCATTCTCTATAACCTGAACGGCTACTACAACGACCTCCGCGCCCTCCTGCACCACATGACCGCCACGGGGCTTTCCTCCCCGGAGCGTCAGCAGGGCATTTACTTCGTGGGTGACCTCTCGCAGATCGCAGCGCTGCTCTCCTGAAAAATGTTCCCTTGACAACCTCCCGAAAACGTGCTATTCTGTGCCTGTTACAAGCGAGGATGGGTTTGGCAGCCCGGAGCTGCGGGAGGAAATGCCCGCCGGAGGCCCCGTTATCGGCGTGAGAGTGTGGAGCAATCCGAATTCAGGTGGAACCACGGACGAGTTTTCGTTCGCCCTGATGCCAACGCGGCATCAGGGCGTTTTTATTTATGCAAAAAATATGGAAATAAAGGAGACAGCAGCATGAAAAATACCGAAAAAACGATGGATAAGCTGGTCGCCCTGTGCAAAAACCGCGGCTTCATCTTCGCGGGCAGCGAGATCTACGGCGGCCTTGCCAACACGTGGGACTACGGCCCGCTGGGCGTGGAGCTGAAAAACAACATCAAGAAGGCGTGGTGGAAGAAATTCGTTCAGGAGAACCCCTACAACGTCGGGCAGGACGCCGCCATCCTCATGAACCCGCAGACGTGGGTGGCCAGCGGCCATCTGGCCGGCTTCTCCGACCCGCTGATGGACTGCAAGGAGTGCAAGGAGCGCTTCCGCGCCGACAAGCTCATCGAGGACTGGTGCGGCCAAAACGGCGTGACGCTGCCCAAGCCCATCGACGCCTTCTCCCAGCAGGAGATGAAGGACTTCATCGAGAGCCACAACATCCCCTGCCCCACCTGCGGCAAGCATAATTTCACCGACATCCGCCAGTTCAACCTCATGTTCAAGACGTTTCAGGGCGTCACCGAGGACGCGAAGAACACCGTCTACCTCCGCCCTGAGACGGCGCAGGGCATCTTCACCAACTTCGTCAACACCCAGCGCACCACCCGCCGCAAGCTGCCGTTCGGTGTCTGCCAGATCGGCAAGTCCTTCCGCAACGAGATCACCCCGGGCAACTTTATCTTCCGCGTCCGCGAGTTCGAGCAGATGGAGCTGGAGTTCTTCTGCAAGCCCGGCACGGATCTCGAGTGGTTCAACTACTGGCGCACGTTCTGCCACAACTGGCTGCTCGGCATCGGTCTCAAGGACGAGAACCTCCGCCTGCGCGACCATGACCCCGAGGAGCTGTGCTTCTACTCCAAGGCCACCACGGACTTCGAGTTCCTGTTCCCCTTCGGCTGGGGCGAGCTGTGGGGCGTGGCCGACCGCACCGACTACGACCTGACCCAGCACCAGAACACCTCCGGCAAGGATCTGACCTACTTCGATCCCGAGACGAACGAGCGGTATATCCCCTACGTCGTCGAGCCGTCCCTCGGCGTGGAGCGCAGCGTGCTGGCCGTGCTGTGCGACGCCTACGACGAGGAGGTCGTGGACGCGGAGAAGAACGACGTCCGCGTCGTGCTGCACCTCCATCCCGCCCTCGCGCCCTATAAGGCCGCCGTGCTGCCCCTTTCCAAGAAGCTCAGCGACAAGGCGCGCGAGATCTACGACGAGCTATGCAAGGAGTGGATGCTTGACTTCGACGAGACAGGCTCCATCGGCAAGCGTTACCGCCGTGAGGACGAGGTCGGCACGCCGTTCTGCATCACCGTGGACTTTGACACCGTGGGCGATGCGGAGAAGGCCGGCGACAACTGCGTCACCGTCCGCGAGCGCGACACCATGGCGCAGGTGCGCGTCCCCATCAGCGAGCTGAAAGCCTATTTGGCGGAAAAGCTGGCGTATTGAGAGATACGGATATATGTAAAAAGAAAGCCCGTGCGGGCTTTCTTTTTATATCGCAAAAAAATAGGCGCATGGTGCAAAATTTTTTATTTTCCTCCGTAGCTTTTTCCCGCAAAAGGTGGTAAAATACGAGGCAGAGACTACAATGACCACGAAAGGTTGGGATACGGATTGGAACTGGACAAGAAAACCTGCAAGCGGCTCATGCTGCTCATCGCCTTTGCCGCGCTGCTCTACTGGGGACTGAACAACCTCTCGCTGCTGGGCAGCGTGCTGAACGGATTGACCGCCCTGCTCTCACCGCTGCTTATCGGCATCTGCATTGCCTTTGTGCTGAACCTGCTGCTCAAGGCGTTGGAACGGCTGTGGGACAAGGCACTGGTCAAGTGGCACAGCCCTTGGCGCGACAAGCTCAAGCGTCCCATCTGCCTGACGCTGACCATGCTGATCTTTTTGGGCATCATCTTCGCCATCATCTTCATCCTCATCCCCCGACTGAAGGAGGCCGGGACGACGATGATTGCGGGCATCCCCACCTACGTGGCGCAGGTGCAGACGTGGTGGGACAACCTCAGCGCGTTTGCCGAGGCGCATGAGGTGACGCTGCCGGAGCTGACGCTGAACGCCGACCGGGCGAAGTCCACCATCACGGGCTTCATACAGTCAAAGGGTGGCAGCCTTGTCAACACCACGCTGAACATCACAACGTCCATCGTCTCCGCCGTGGTGAACGTCCTGCTGGCACTCGTTTTCTCCATCTACCTGCTGGCACAGAAGGAGACGCTGCTGGCGCAGTCGCGCCGTCTGCTGCGCGCGGCATTGCCGAAAAAGGCCGCCGACCGTCTCATGCACCTGCTGAGCCTGACGAACAACGCCTTTTCAAGCTTCGTCTCCGGGCAGGTGACGGAGGCGTTCATCCTCGGCTCGCTGTGCTGCATCGGAATGCTGATCCTGCGTCTGCCGTATGCGCTGCCCGTGTCGGTCATCATCGCGGCACTGTCGCTCATCCCCATCTTCGGTGCGTGGATCGGTGCGGCCACGGGCGCGTTCCTCATCGTGTTCCAAAGTCCCATCAAGGCACTGTGGTTCCTCATCTTCCTGCTCATCTTGCAGCAGGTGGAGGGCAACCTCATCTACCCCAAGGTCGTGGGCAAGTCCGTGGGACTGCCGGGACTGTGGGTGCTGGCGGCGGTCACGGTCGGCGGCGGCGCGTTCGGCGTGCTGGGTATGCTGCTGGGCGTGCCTGTCTGCTCCGTCATCTACACGCTGTTACAGGATTTCATCCGTGCAAGACGGGAGAAGTATTAATTAAATAAATAAATGGGTACAGCAACGCCTCCGGCCACGCCGGAGGCGTTGCTTGTTCAAATTTCTCATCAAAATCCCAGTGCCACGCCGATGACGGCGGAGAGGCCGATAAAGATGATGGGGTGCCAGTTCTTCGTCGCCTTGACCCAGTTGGTGAAGACCAGCAGCACCGCCGCCAGCGCGAGTGCCGGCCAGTTGAAGAGCGCCAGTCCCGTCTCGCCGCTGTGCAGCAGCGCGACCGGGACGACGGAGATACCCGCCGCCGCCACGAGGGCGGTGGAGGCGGGACGCAGGCCGTAAAACGCGCCGCTGACCCACCTGCTGTCGCGGAACGCCTTCAAAAACGCCGCCACGATCAGTATCACGATGATGGACGGCGCGACCAGCCCGGTCGTGGCGATGAGCGCGCCGGGGACGCCCGCCGTGGTGAAGCCGACGTAGGTTGCCATGTTCACGCCGATCGGGCCGGGCGTGGACTCCGACACCGCCAGCATATCCGCAAGCTGGGAGCTGGTGAACCAGCCCGTCCGCTCGGCCATGTCCTGCAGGAAGGGGAGCGTGGCCAGCCCGCCGCCGATGGCGAACAGTCCCGTCTTAAAAAACTCCAAAAAGAGCCGCAAATACAGCATTATTTCCCCCTCCTCGGCACGTTTTGTATCACGATACCCGCTGCCGCGGCCAGCGCCACGAACACCACGGGCGATACGTCCAGCAGCAGCGACAGTGCCAGCACCAGCGCGAAGATGACCGCCGCCGGCCAGTCCTTCACCGCACTCTTAAAGAGCTTCACCACCGCGTTGAAGATCAGCACGCACACGCACACCCGGATCCCGGCGAAGGCGTGCTGCACCCATGCCAAGTGCGAGAAGGTGTTGATGACCCCGGCCAAGGCCGAGATAATGACGAACGACGGAAAGACGATCCCCATCGTGGCCACAATGCCGCCGAGAATGCCCTGCTGCTTCTGCCCGACGAACGTCGCGGTGTTCACCGCGATAATGCCCGGCGTACACTGGCCGATGGCGAAGTAGTCCGTCAGTTCCTCGTCGGTCGCCCAGCCCTTGCTCTCCACGACCTCACGCTGCAAAATGGGCAGCATGGCCATGCCGCCGCCGAAGGTCATCAGTCCGACCTTGGCGAACGTGTAAAAAAGCTCCCATAACATTTTCCACATACCTGTGATCCCTCACTTTTGACAGCAGAAATTCAAAAAATCGGCGCGCCCATGTCCATCGTGGCGTAGGCGTTCAGCTCCGGCGGCGCGATTTTTCCCGCGAGGTACTCGTAGTACCCCTGCGCGCCGATCATCGCACCGTTGTCGCCGCACCACTTCAGCGGTGGCAGGTAGAGCTTTGCCCCGGCCTCGGCGCAGCTTTTTTGCAGCTCGGCGCGGATGATGGAGTTGGCCGCCACGCCTCCGGCGGCGACGAGCGTCTTGCGCCCGGTCAGCTCCAGCGCCCGCATGGCTCTCGGCACAAGCTCCCCGGCCACGGCGCGGGTGAAATCCCGCGCCAGCGCGGCCTCGTCCAAGGGTTCGCCCTTTTGCCGGGCATTGTGTGCCAAATTGACCACGGCGGTCTTGAGGCCGGAGAAGCTCATATCCAGCTCCGCACCGCTGACGTGTGCGCTCGGCAGGTCGTACTTGCCGCCCGCAGACCGCTGCGCCAGCTCGTCCATCGGCTTGCCGCCGGGGTAGGGAAGTCCCAGCACGCGGGCGGCCTTGTCGAAGCACTCGCCCGCCGCGTCGTCCCGCGTCGAACCCAAGACGGTCATCTCGGTGTAGTCCGCTACGTCCACGAGAAGCGTGTTCCCGCCGGAGATGGCCAGCGCGACGAAGGGCGGCGCAAGCTCCGGGAACGCCAGATAGTTCGCGGCGATGTGGCCGCGCACGTGGTGTACCGGGACGAGCGGTACGTCCAATGCGTAGGCGGCGGACTTGGCGAAGCTCACGCCCACCAGCACCGCGCCGATCAGCCCCGGCGCATACGTTACGGCGACGGCGTCTATGTCCCGTTTGGTAAGATGCGCATCGCAAAGCGCCTTGTCCGACAGCGCGGCAATGGCCTCCACGTGCTTGCGCGAGGCGATCTCCGGCACGACGCCGCCGTACAGGGCGTGCATATCCGCCTGTGACAAGATGGCGTCGGACAGCACCTGCCGCCCGTCGCGCACCACGGCCACCGCCGTTTCGTCGCACGAGGACTCAAAGGCAAGAATGTTCACTTGACCGCCTCCCCGTGGTAATACTTCGTCAAAATCAGCGCGTCCTCCTTCGGAAGATCGTAGTAGCTCCTGCGCCGTCCCGCCTCGGCGAAGCCGAAGCCCTCATAGAGCGCGATGGCAGCGGCGTTGGACGGCCGCACCTCCAGCGTCAAAAACGCCAGTCGGTTCGCCTCGGCGAACTCGTCAAAGACGCGCAGCAGCTGCGCCGCCACACCCTGACGGCGGCGGGAGGGATCGACCGCCACGTTCGTGATATACCCCTCGTCCGCGGCCACCAAAAGCCCCGCGTAGCCGATGACCTTCTCCGTCTCCGGCTCAAGCGCCACCAAAAACGCGGCGCACTGGTTGTCCAGCTCGTCGGCGAGCATCTGCCGCGACCACGGGCGGGAAAAGCACACCCGCTCCAGCGCGGCCAGCGCATCCAAATGCTCCGTACACATCGGGACAATCTTCACCTTTTTCATTCGCACTCACTCCTTGGCCTCCAGCCAGTTCTTGCCGGAATGCGCCTGCGCCACCAGCGGCACGGACAGCGTGACAGCCTGCTCCATTTCTTCTGTGAGCAGCCGCTCCACCCGTTCCCGCTCGGACTCGGGACACTCCACGATCAGCTCGTCATGCACCTGCATCAGCAGCCGTGCCGTGAGCTTTTCCTCCTTCAATCGGCGGTGTACGCGCACCATCGCGAGCTTGATGATGTCCGCCGCCGCGCCCTGCACCGGCATATTCAGCGCCACGCGCTTGCCGAACTCGCGCAGGTTGTGGTTGCTGCTTTTCAGCTCCGGCAGCTCGCGGCGGCGGTGCATCGGCGTCTCGGCGTAGCCGTCCGCTTCCGCCTTGGCCACGACCTCGGCCATGTACCGCTTTACGCCCGCATAGGTCGCAAAGTACCGCTCCATATACGCCCGCGCCTCCTGCACCGTCACGCCGATGTCCTGTGCGAGCGAAAAGGCGGAAATGCCGTACACTACGCCGAAATTCACCGCCTTGGCGCGGCGGCGCAGCTCCGGCGTGACCTCGTCTTCATGCACGTGGAAGACCTTGGCGGCGGTGACGGTGTGGAAATCCTCTCCGGAGAGGAACGCCTCGCGCATCTGCTCGTCCCCGGCCATATCCGCCAGCAGCCGCAGCTCGATCTGTGAGTAGTCCGCGTCCACTAAAACGCACCCCGGCGCGGCGGTGAACATCGCCCGCAGGCGGCTGCCCAGCTCCGTGCGCGTGGGGATATTCTGCAAATTCGGTTCGCTTGAGCTCAGCCGCCCCGTGGCGGTCACGGTCATCTGAAAGCTCGTCCGCACCCGCCCGTCCGCGCCGATGACCTTCATCAGCCCGTCCACGTAGGTCGAGCGCAGCTTGGCGTACTGCCGATAGCGCAGCACACCGTCCACCAGCGGATGGTCGCCGCGCAGCTTTTCCAGCACCTCCGCGTTGGTGGACCAGCCTGTCTTCGTCTTCTTGCCGTGCGGCAGCTGCAATTTTTCAAAGAGCAGCGTACCGAGCTGGCGCGGCGAGTTGATATTGAACGGCTCGCCCGCTGCCTCGTAGATGGCCTCCTCCGTCTCGCGCATGATCTGCGTCAGCATTTCGCCGAACTGCGCGAGCGCCGTGCGGTCTACCAAGAAGCCCGCCGTCTCCATCTCCGCCAGCACGCGGCACAGCGGCAGCTCCACCTCATAGTAGAGCGTTTCCATCTCCCGCTCCGCCAGCTTCGGCCGGAACGTCTCATAGAGTGCGCTGACGGCGGCGGTGTAGGACAGCATCGAGGCCTGCGCCTCCGCATCCTCGCCCAGCAGCGAGGTGAATGCCTCCGGCGCGAGGTGCGCGGGCTTGGGCAGCTCCGCGTTGTAGTACGCCACGAAGAGGCGCGGCAGCTCGTAGCTCCCGGCGGTCGCGTTCAGGAGGTACGCCGCCAGTGCCGTGTCGAACACGAAGCCCTCGGCGGGCAGCCCCTGCGCCAAAAGTGTCCGCATCATGTCCTTGACGTTGTGGCTCACCTTTTGGATGTCCTCGGAAAAGAGCGCGGTCAAGAGAGCGTGCCAGTCGCCCTCGTAGCGGTTTACATAAAGCTTAACCGCATGTGAGCTGTCTTCCCCCGTCTCGCATTCCACCACCAGTGCGGACAGGTCATCCAGCCCATACACGGTCACGTGCTCCGCCTGCCGCCACAGCGTCAGGCATTCCGCCGCTCGCGTCTCGTCCGTCAGGATCTCCGCCGTGGCGGTGTATTCCTTCCGCGCCTCCGGCGTATGCTCGGGGCGGAGGTTGTATTTTTCAATGAATTTCTGAAATTCCAGATGCAGGAAGAGGTCGTACAGCGCCGGCTTGAACGGTCGGCGCAGGTTGTCCTCCGGCGCAAAATCCAGCGGCGCGTCCGTCACGATCGTCGCCATCCAGTAGCTGTGGCGGGCGGACGCCTCGCCGTCCCTTAGTTTACATAAAAACGCAGGACGAAGCGCCACGCTGTCGATATTCGCGTAGATGGCGTCAATGCTGCTGTAGGTCTGCACCAGCGTCATCGCCGTCTTCTCGCCGATCCCGGGGACGCCGGGGATATTGTCCGAGGCGTCGCCCATCAGCGCCTTGAGGTCGATCATGTGGATGGGGTCGAAGCCATACGCCGCGCGGAACGTCTCCGGCGTCATGTCCTTGTACGCCTCGCGCCCCGGCATTCCGGTGGCCAGCTTGACGCGCGTGCGCTCGGTGATGAGCTGAAGACTGTCCTTGTCCCCGGTCACGATGACGCACTCCCAGCCGGCATTTTCGCACTTGCGGCTGATCGTGCCGATGAGGTCGTCGGCCTCGTAGCCCGCCAGCTCGTAGCGCGGGACGGACATGGCATCCAGCACGTCCTTCAGCGGCTGAAACTGCATGGCCAGCTCCGCGTCCATCGGCTTGCGCTTGGCCTTGTACGTCTCATCCGCCTTGTGCCGGAACGTCGGCTCGCGGCGGTCAAACGTCACGCACAGCGCGTCGGGCTTTTCCTCGTCCGTCAAACGCTGCATCGTGGTCAGAAAGCCGAAGATGGCGTTCGTGTGCAGCCCCTGCCGCGTCGTCAGCGGGCGAACGCCGTGGTAGGCGCGGTTGATGAGGCTGTTGCCGTCCAGTACCATAAGCTTCATACGTACATCTCCTTGTCGGGTGTGTCAGCGGGGATAAATAGGTGCAAGGGGAGGGATACGCCCTCCCCAGCTTTCTTACTTTCCGCTCCGCGCTTCGATGAACGGCAGGAGCTTCGTGTGCAGCAGTTCAAGCGCCAGCGCGCGCTTTTCCTCGCCCCAACGGTCGCCCTTAAGGAGCGACGTGCAGCAACGGAACCACGCCAGCGGATAGAGCCACGCGACGTCGGGGTCGTTTTTCTCCGCCTCGGAGAGCGTCTCGCAGCCGAAATATTGCTGCAAGAACAGCCGCAGCACCCGCTTGACCGTCTTCTGCGGCATCTTATAGAAGCCGTAGAACTCGTCCTCGGCGGGCGCGGCGAACTCCATCGAGAAGAGAATGCGCGAGAGGTCGAACATCGGCGTCCCCGTGGAGAACTCGCCCATGTCGATCAGGCAGCACTCGCCGTCCTGCACCATGATGTTGTTGATGTTCAGATCGCCGTGCAGGCAGTTGTACCGCTGCGGCACGAGGTCGAGGAAGCGGTAGAGTGCGTCGCGCTCCGCGTCGGTAATGCCGGTGATGTTGGGGATGTCGTCGCGGTTGAGGCCCTTGAAGTCCGGCAGCTCGCCGGGCGCGGCCTCGATGGCGTGAATGGCGCGGCAGACCTCGGCGTACATCGTCACATACGTCTCAAGATGTGCCTCGTCCTCGCGGATCAGCTCGCCGAGTGTCTTCGAGCGGATCAGCTCATACACCACGCCCGTGCGCCCGTCTGCCTCTACGATGTCGTAGGAGATGGCGGTCGGCACACCCATGACGAACGCCTTCTTCGCCAGCGCCTTCTCACGCTCGATCTCGTCCTTCTTCACGCGGGGATAGTAGAGCTTGATGATCGTCTCGTCGTTCAGGCGGAACACCTCGCCGCAGGCGCCCGCGCCGATGCGCTCGCAGCCCTCGACCGTCAGGCAGCGCGCCGCCTTCGAGATGTCCATGATCTCGGCAAAGCCCGTCACCTCGAACACGTCCATGACGCCGTCGCTGACGTTGATGATCTTAAAGAGCCTCGCACCGCAGCGCTTCTTGGCCGCCAGAAGCACGCGCAGTCCCGCGCTGGAGATGTAGTCCAGCGCACGCGCGTCGATGACCATGCCCTCCGCGCCCTTCGGCTCGTCGGCGAGCGCCGCGCCGACCTCGCCCGCGTTGGCGGAGTTGATGCTGCCCGCAAGCGTTACCACGGTCAGCTCGCCCTCATGTCGAATCGTCGTCTGTACCATATGATTTATACCTCCGATTTCTCTTTCCGGGGGAAAATTTCCTCTGTCAGTGCCGCAAATTCCTCATACATCTTCAGCCCCTTGAGCGGCGCAAGGGCTGCTACCGTCTCGTGAAAGAGCCACGCTTGCTGCGCCCGACCCCGCTTGAAGCGCGACCAAACCGCCTCACCGACCTCGTCCAAGCCCTGACGCATATCCCGCAGGTTCGCCAGCTTGTCCGCGCACATGAGCATCTGCTGCTCGCGGTTAGCGGCGCGCAGCGCGTCCAGCGCCGCGCTTTTGCGTGCCTCCCAGCTTTGGCTCTTGTCCTCGCTCTCGCGGGCCACCATCTCCGCAACGCGCGGCGAGAGGGAGCGCGAGAGCTCCTCGCGGCTCATCCCGCCGTCCTCGATGGCGTCGTGCAGCAGTCCCGCGCAGATCAATTCCTCGTCTGCGCCGTTTCGCGCCAGCTCCAACGCCACCTCTGCGGGATGCACGATGTAGGGCTTGCCGTCCTTCCGCGTCTGCCCCGCGTGCGCCCTGCAAGCCATCAAAAGTGCCTGCTGTATCACCGCTTCCGCCCCTTTCCGATTTTGCTCCCCCGATTATAGCAAATCCCTGCCCTCTTTTCAACGGAAAGATGAAAAAACACGGGAGGAACGCTTGTCCCTCCCGCTTTCCTCACTTTTCCGGCTTCTGCGCCTTGCCCTGCTCCTTGTCGTAGGCCTCGCGCACGGCGATGGCCAACTGGTCGGCGCAGGAGGTCGTCTTCATCCCGCAGGTGTTGCCCCGCAGCATATGCTCGACCTGCGCCACGGTCATATCCTCCACGAGCTTGCCGATGGCCTTGAGGTTGCCGTTGCAGCCGCCCTGAAAGCACACGTCATGCACCCGGTCGCCCTCCAGACGGAACGTAATGTTGCTCGAACAGGTCTGCTTTGTCTTGTAGCTATGCTCCATGACTGTCACTCCTTTGGTATTTTTGTATAATCAACGGGTTTGCCGCCCGTGACCGACACCTGATAGCCCGTCCCCGGCCGCAGCGAATAGTCGTACCGCGTCCCGCCGAACCAGTGCATCATCAGCCCCGCCGTCACGCCGCCGTGGATGACGCACACCGCGTCCTCGCCGGAGGCCAGCACAGGGGCGATGGCCGCGAGGCTGCGCGAAAGCACCTGCGGCGAGCTTTCGCCGTGGGGACAGACGTTATGCTCCGCGTCCTCGATCCACGCCTGATACGCCGGGTCGTCCTTCAGCTCCTCGTAGCTTTTCATCTCGAAATCGCCGAAATCCATCTCCCGCAGCCCCGGCAGCACCGTGAACGGCACGTCGCCGTAGAGCGCGTGGAGCGTCTGCTCCGTGCGCAGAAGGCCGCTGATGTAGTAGTGTGCTGCCTTGGGGTAGCCGCCGCGCGCGGCGCGCCGCCGCAGCTCGTCCAGCGACTCCGGCAGCACGGGCAGGTCGGTCGCGCCGTAGTAGAGGTCGTTCCGACTGCCCACCGTCTCGCCGTGCCGTATCATCGTCAACTTCATTTTAACACCTCTGTCAAGCCGCACAGCACCCGCGTCACGTGGTCAGCCTCCCGCGCAAGCTGCTGCACGAGAACGCCGTGCTTTTCGCGCCACGAGCGCTCTTGCCCGTCCATCGGCACGATGCCGCCGTTCACTTCGCGGGTGATGACGACCGCGTCACGAAAGAGCGGCAGGTACGCCGCCGCGTCCTCCCGGCGGCTCAACGCCTCCAAATGGCGATAGCACCGCTTCCCCGGCACGACCTCGCCGAGCGCGAGGTCGCAGACGTCGGCCTCCGTCAGCCCATATCGCTTCATGGCGTATGCCAGCTTTCCCTGAAACGCGCCGCCTATAATCAGCTCCATCCTTTACCTCCCCATCGCCAGCGCGAGTGCGCCGCACCATTCGCCCACCGTCAGCGCAAAGCCCGAGATGTCGCCCGACATCCCGTCGAGCTGACGGAAGCCGTACCACACCGCGAGGCCGTAGCCCGCCGCCGCCGCCAGCGGCGCGAAGCTCACACCCAGCGCGGCGGGCAGCCCCGCCGCAGCGAGCAGACACGCCGCCGCAAACCACATCGGCGCGCCGCCGTGCGCCATCTCACGGTACTGACTGCTCCCCAAGGGACGCAGCGTCAGCACCGCCAGTGCCGCGCAGGCACGGCTCGCCGCCGGGATGAGGCACAGTCCCCACAGTGAAAGCGATTGCGCCGACAAAAACGCGCTCCACTGCGTCAGGGCCAGCAGCACCATGCAGATGACCGCGAATGCGCCGCAGTGTGAGTCCTTCAGTATCCGCTGCCGCGTGGCCAAATCGCGGCGGCTCAGCACCGCGTCGCACACGTCCATGTAGCCGTCCAAGTGCAGAAAGCCCGTCACGAGCCACGGCGCGGCGGCCAGCAGCGCGGCGGCCAGCGGTTTCGGCAGCCATTGGGCGAGACAGGCACACAGCACCCACACACCGCCCACGATGCACCCCACGAGGGGCAGACACGAGAGCATCTTCCGCCGCGCGCGCTCCCGCCAGATTTTCTTCGGGCAGGGGATGGCCAAAAACATCCCCCACGCCATGAAAAAGCCGTACACCCAATCACTCATGCGGCAGCGCTCCCTTCCACACGTGCGCCAGCCCTCCGGCCATCTCACACACGACGTCAAACTCCGCGGCAAGCCCGCGGCAGATGTCCGCCAGCGCGCGGACATAGACCGCCGTGCCGTCCCGATAGTCCTCACCGCCGCGCCAAATGTCGTCACACACGGCGATAAAGTGGGCGCTGTGGCGGCTGACGGTCCGTACCTCGGCTAAGACCCGCACCCCGGCGGTTTCGTCCATCTCGCCGCCGCAGGGGAACATCTGCTCGGAGAGGCACGCCGTCACGCTGTCGAACAGCACCGTGCTGCCGGGGTCGATCGCACCCAGCCCGCCCGGCAGGTCGAAGCTCCGCTCCACCGTGGTGAAGCCCAGCCCCGCTCGGTCGTCGCGGTGGCGGCGGATACGCGCCTCGTCCTCGCCGTCGTGCGGCGTCATGGTCGCCCAGTAGTAAAGCGTCCCGCCGCCGTGCAGCGTCAGTGCAAGCTTCTGCGCGGCGGTGCTTTTGCCGCTCTTGCCGCCGCCAATGAACAACGCTCTCATCTTCCCTCCACCGTAAAGGCGTCCACCGCCCGAATTTCGTCCAAATAATCGTCCTGTATCGCCGCCTCGGCGAAGGTTGCCATGCCGCGCATCACGCCGCACGCGCCCTCCATCACCCGAAAGAGCAGCGGGCAGCCGCTCCCCTCGCCGAGCCGCATACCCAAGTGCAGACAGGGCGTCATGCCCAGCGCCTGCGCCGCCAGACGGTAGCCCGGCTCGTAGGAGTCGTGGGAGAGGAAGATATAGTCCCGCGCGGCGGGACAGAGCCGCACGGCGCACAGCGCGGCTACCACGGAGATAAGCCCGTCCGCCGCCGCCGCAATGCGCTCACGGGCGCAGCCCAAGAACGCCCCGGTCATGGCCGCAATGTCCAGCCCGCCGACCGCCGCCAGTACATCGACCACGTCCCCGCGGTCGATCGCTCTGCGGGCGACAGCCCGCCGCAGCACGGCCTTCTTGCGCTCAAAGCCCGCATCCGTCAGCCCGCCGCCGCGCCCCGTCACCGTCTCGATGTCCGCCCCGGTCAGGACGGACAGCACGGCGGCGGAGGTGGTGGTGTTGCCAATGCCCATCTCGCCGATGCCGAGTGCCGTCACGCCGTCGCGCCCCGCCGGCGCGGATTGTTCCATGCCGACCGCCAGCGCGTCCAGCACCTCCTGCCGCGTCATCGCGTCCTCGCGGGCAATATTCCCGGTGCAGCGGCGGACGTGACGGTCGAGTACGGCGGGGCAGTGCGCGTCCTCGAGCATCCCCACGTCCACCACCGTCACCTCATCGCCGAAGCACGCGGCGAGGGCGGACATGCCCGTCACGTGCCGCGTCATATTCACCGCCTGCTGCCGCGTCACAGACCTCGGCGCACACGACACGCCCTCGTCCACCACGCCGTTGTCGGCGGCGAAAACCGCCACGCGGCACTTGTGGATTTCGGGGCAGACCTGCCCGGTAATGCCCGCGAGGCGCACGGCGATCGTCTCCAGCTCGCCCAAGCTGCCCGGCGGCTTGGCAAGCGCCGCTTGCCGCTGCTCCGCCTTCGCCATGACCGCCCGGTCGGCGGGTGTAATGGCCTGTATGTACGCTTTCAATTCCTGTTCCGTCATGTGTGCGCCTCGATATAGCCTCTCTCTGCCAGCCATGTGAGCGACGGCAGGCAGTCCTGATTTTCAATGGTGAAGGTCGCCTCCGGCGCGAGCGTCCGCACCGCCTCCAGCAGCGCCTCCATCGGGATGATTCCCTCGCCGAGCGGCCGGTGCAGGTCGTCCTTCCCCTCGTTGTTGTGCAGGTGGACGTGCCGCAGCCACTTGGCCATCGGCGCGATCCACTCCGACGGCGGCGTCTCGCTCACGCAGGTGTTGGCGTGCCCCACGTCGAGGCACAGGCCGAGCCGCGGGTCGTCCACCCCGGCGGCGATCTGCACGAGCGTCTCCGGCGAGGGCTCCATCACGTTCTCCACCGCCAGCACCATCCCCGGCGGCAGCTTGCCCAGCACTTCGCGCCAAAAAAACACCGACTGCTCCACATACCACTCCGGGTAGTAGACGTGCGGGATGAACCCGCCGTGGCACACCATCCGGTGAATGCCCAGCGCCTTTGCCGCCTCTGCCGCCTGCACCAGCCGCCGCAGCGCAACCTCCCGCACCAGAGGGTCGATGGCGCAGGGCGTCAGCTCGGCAAACGGTGCGTGAAACCACAGATGCTCGATGCCCGCCGTCTTGCGGCGCACCCGCTCCGCCGTCTCCGGCCTATCCAGCATGGGCGCGTAGCAGAAGTCGATGACCTCGTAGCCCACGCCCCACGAGCGCGCCAGCTCCGCGGCGCGGCTGTCCATCCCGGACAGATACAGCCTGTCCGCCAGTCTCTTCGCCATAATACTCGCTCCCCCTTTGCCGTTCTATGACGGATTATAGCACATCTCACGGAAAATAAAAAGCCCCGTTCCTGCACCCGGCGGCACAAAAACGGAGCATCCCTGAAAATGGACACCATAAAGCGGAGGGGATGACCCCTCCGCAGATATGGCAGGAAGATGAAATGAAAAAAGTCTCTGTAGCTTATGGGTATACCATACCCCTATTTTGTTAAAAAAGTTTGGATATAAATATTAAAAAAGGATAAAAACGTTACACTTCCTGCGAAGGATTCGAAAAGCCGCCCGAATTTCCGCGCAAGTCCCGGAAGAAATCCCGCAGCAGCGCGCGGCTCTCCTGCGCGAGCAGACCGCCGCGAAGCTGCGGCTTGCAGGGGAAATTCTCCATGAACAGGTTCAGCACGCCGCCGCACGCGCCCATGACCTCGTCCCTTGCGCCGTAGAAGACCTTCGACACCCGCGCGTTGAGGATCGCGCCCGCGC
Source organism: Firmicutes bacterium CAG:341 (assembly GCA_963631875.1). Taxonomy (GTDB): domain Bacteria; phylum Bacillota; class Clostridia; order Oscillospirales; family Oscillospiraceae; genus Vescimonas. Next base: position 20,148 of record CAVGSO010000024.1, read on the forward strand.
ACATCGGACACGGCTCCAGCGTCACGTACAGCTCACACCCCTCCAAGTGCCACGAGCCGAGCGTTCGACAGGCCATCGCCATCGCCTCCAGCTCCGCGTGGGAGCGCACGTCCTGCTTTTCCTCGCGCCGATTGCGCCCCTCGCCGATGATCTCTCCGTCCCTGACCACGACGCACCCTACCGGGACCTCTCCGCTCGCCGCCGCCTCACGCGCCAGTGCCAACGCCCGCGCCATATACGCCTCTTGCTCCATCCTTCTCCCTCCTATGTGATTAACTCCTGTCATATTTGTCCAAACTACCCGTAGAATACACTATGATAGGGAGGACTCGTCTATGGCACGAAAACCCGCTTCCGACCCCACGCTCCGCGAAATGCAGCGCGAGCTGCTGCGCACCGGGGAGGCGCTCCGCGCGGCCTACGCCCGCTTTGACTACGTCTGCGACAACGACCTCATCGACGCCTGTATCTTCGAGATCAACGCGCTCAAGGCGCACAGCAACTACCTCCTGCGCCGTATCAAGGCGCGCAGCGGGGAGAATGTGCCGCCCGGCGTTCCCCACGCCGTCCCGGTGCGCCCGGAGGGTGACACCGTGGCCGCCGCGTCCGTGAAGGGAGGGAACGTATGTCCGTCATAGAGCTGCTCTCGCTGGGGCTGGTCATCCTGTTCTTGGCGGTGGCCTGCGCCGCGCTGCTGCGCGGGCCGCTGCGCCTCGCCCTGCGTGTCGTCGTCAACAGTGTGCTGGGCTTTGGGGCGTTGTGGCTGCTGAACCTCACCTCCGCCGTCACGGGGATCTCGCTGGGACTGAGCCTCTTCAACGTCCTGACCATCGGCGTCCTCGGTCTGCCGGGTCTGGGGCTGTTGCTGCTGCTGAAATGGGTACTTATCTGAGACTTTCGAAAAAGCCTGCAGGCCGCTGATCTGCCCTTACCGCTGCATATCCCGTAAATCCCACCCGTAGAGCGGGTACCGCTGCACCGCGCCGAAGAGCTTCTTCTTCAAGCCGGGATACCGCGGCTCCAGCTCGACGAGCAGCTCCTTGACCTCCTGACGGCGGCTGTGGCCGTCCATCGGGCAGGTGTTCTTCACCACGGGGAGCGACAGCCGTTCCGCCACGCGGCGAATGTCCGCTTCCTGACAGTACAGCAGCGGCCGTATCTGCGTGATGTCGGTGCGGTCGAGGTACGTCACGGGCTGGAAGCAGCCGATCCGCCCCTCGAAGAGCAGGTTCATCAAAAACGTCTCCACCGCGTCGTCGTAGTGATGTCCCAGCGCAATCTTGTGAATGCCCCGCTCCGTCAGCGCCGTATGCAGGCTGCCGCGCCGCAGCTTGGCGCACAGGGAGCAGGGGTTTTTCTCTTTGCGCTCGTTGAAGACGATGTCGTATACAGGCACGGCGATACGGATATACGGCACCTCCAGCGTCTCGCAGTAGTCCGCCACCGAGCTGAAATCCATCCCCGGCATCCCCGTCTCCAGCGTAATGGCCTGCAAATCAAAGGGCTTGGGGTAAAATGCCCGCAGCCGCGCCAGCGCCGTCAGCGTCAGCAGACTGTCCTTGCCGCCGGAAACACCCACGGCGACCGTTTCCCCCGCCGAGATCATGTCATAATCCTCCACACAGCGGCGCACCAATCCCAAAATATGCTGCACGTTCAGCCCTCCCACGGAAAAAGTAAAATTGCACTTCAAGAAAATGCGAGCTTTCAAGAGAAAACGAGAGAAAATGCGAGATGTGTCCGTTGTAATTCAAATTCAAGTTGACAATCCGCCGCACCTGTGCTATAACTATCCATGCGCGGTCACGCGCTTTCTCCGTCCACGATTGTAACAAGGACGCACGAAAAAGTAAAGCACACATTATATAAATTTTGGAGGAAAATCACCATGTCCACTTTCATGGCAAACAAAGCCAACATTGAGCGCAAGTGGTACGTCGTGGATGCTGCGGGCAAGCCTCTGGGCAAGACCGCCGTCATCGTCGCCGACCTGCTGCGCGGCAAGGGCAAAGTTACCTACACCCCTCACGCCGACTGCGGTGACAACGTCATCGTCATCAACGCGGGCAAGGCCGTCCTGACAGGCAACAAGATGGAGCAGAAGTTCTATCGCACCCACTCCGGCTGGGTGGGCGGCCTGAAGGAGACGAAGTACCGCATTCTCATGCAGGATAAGCCCGAGCTGGCCATGCGTGTGGCCGTCCGCGGCATGATGCCCCGCAACATCGTCACCAAGGACTCCCTGAAGCGTCTGCACATCTACGCCGGCGAGCAGCACGACCATGCCGCTCAGAAGCCCGAGCTGGTCAAGTAAGGAGGAAAAGAAGAATGTATCAGTCTAAGAACCCCTACAAGTACGGCACAGGCCGCCGCAAGTCCTCCGTTGCCCGTGTGCATCTGTTTGAAAACGGCACCGGCGCAATCACCATCAACGGCCGCGACATCGACGATTATTTCGGCCTGGAGACGCTGAAGATGGTCGTCCGCCAGCCCCTGAACGCCACCGCCACCTTGGGTAAGGTGGACATTGTGGCCACCGTCGAGGGCGGCGGCGTGTCCGGTCAGGCCGGTGCGCTGCGCCACGGCATCAGCCGCGCCCTGCTGCTGGTCAACCCCGAGTACCGCGCCATTCTGAAGAAGGCCGGCTTCCTCACCCGCGATCCTCGCATGAAGGAGCGCAAGAAATACGGCCTCAAAGCCGCCCGTCGCGCGCCTCAGTTCTCCAAGCGCTGATCGAGACTTCAAAATGCCCAAAAACCCCGGAAACTCAACGGTTTCCGGGGTTTTTCTTTTTTGATTCCGCTGTTCCTCTTTGAGGAAATTTGATGCCCTCTATCCCATTTTTAATGGGTTAACCATAGGGGAAAACCGGGTTTGGAGCGATGAATGGGTTAAAAAATAGGGGAAAATCCCCCTCCATTCCGAGCCCTGCGAGGCACATCTATAGAGGCAATTTATCCCTCCCGGCATCTTTGTTTTGCTTTGAATTCTTTTGGCGAAGTTTATTCCCGTTTATACCATATACGGATGGTTGAGGCCCAGTTACCCATTGCGGTAGCTGGGCCTTTTTTGTTTTCCGATATTCCAATGATGAATGCTCGAAGGAGAAGCCCGTGAAAAAATTTTTTAGAAATTTCTCCGGAGGCTTAATTTTTGCCCTTTCCCGTGATCTACCACTTGAGGGG
>CAVGSO010000025.1:0-22390 GCA_963631875.1 Firmicutes bacterium CAG:341
ACCGTCACTTGTCCGAGTGGCGGTTCTGCTTTTTAATACGAATTGGATTGCCCTTCCGGGGGAGGCACCGGCTCCTTTACACAAGGGAGGTCTAATACGCGAGAATAGAAAAAACAGCCATCAAAAAACAACAGGCAGGGACGGTTTCGTCCCTGCCTGCGTGATTTCGTTGTGTTTTGCTCCGCTTACTTAATAACCTCTCCGGCGGCCTGCTTGGCGGCGATCTCCTTCATGGCGTCCTTGTGGCTGAGGTTCACGCGACCCTTTTCGTCGATCTCCGTGACCTTGACCCACATCATGTCGCCGATCTTGCAGGCGTCCTCTACCTTCTCGATACGGTGGTCGGCCAGCTTGGAGATATGCACCAGCCCGTCCTTGCCGGGCGCAAGCTCGACGAACGCGCCGAAGGTCATGAGACGCACGACGCGGCCATAGTAGAGCTGACCCACCTCGGGGATGAAGACGATGTCGTCAATGCACTTCTTGGCGATGGCGCAGCTCTCGGCGTCGGGGGAGGCGATATGGATGGTGCCGTCGTCGTCGATGTCGATTTTCGCGCCGGACTCGGCCACGATCTTCTGAATGACGCTGCCGCCCTTGCCGATGACGTCGCGGATCTTGTCCGGGTCGATGTGCATGGTCAGCATCTTGGGCGCGTACTTGCTCACCTCGGCGCGCGGCTGGGCGATGCAGGGCAGCATGACCTGATCGAGAATCTGGCAGCGGGCATCGTAGGTGATGTCGAGCGCGTTTTGGATGATCTCCATCGTCAGACCGTCGTTCTTCAGATCCATCTGAATGGCGGTAATGCCCTTCTTCGTGCCGGCGACCTTGAAGTCCATCTCGCCGTGGAAGTCCTCCACGCCCTGAATGTCGATAAAGGTGGTGAAGCTGCCGTCATCGTCCTGAATCAGACCGCAGGAAATACCCGCCACGGGAGCCTTGATGGGAACGCCCGCGTCCATCAGGGCCAGCGTGCTGCCGCAGATGGAGCCCTGCGAGGTAGAGCCGTTGGAGGAGACGACCTCGCTCACCACGCGGATGGCGTAGGGGAACTCCTCGACGGGAGGAATGACGGGCAGCAGGGCGCGCTCGGCCAGCGCACCGTGGCCGATCTCGCGGCGGCCGGGGCTGCGGGCGGGCTTGGCCTCACCCACGGAGTAGCCGGGGAAGTTGTAGTGGTGCATATACCGCTTCTCCGTCTCCTCCCAAATGGTATCGAGCTTCTGATTGGCGGAGAGGGTGTCGAGCGTGCAGACGGACAGCACCTGCGTTTGACCGCGGGTGAACAAACCGCTGCCGTGAACACGGGGCAGCACGCCGACCTCGGCGTCCAGCGGGCGAATTTCGTTCTTCTGACGGCCATCGACACGATGCCCCTCCAGCAGCCACTTCTTGACGATCATCTTTTGGAACTTGTAGGTGATCTCGTCGAGGTACTGGTCCATGTTGGGGTACTCCTCGAGGTACTGCTCGTGCCACTTCTCGATCATGGCGTTCCAGCGCTGCTCGCGGACGTTCTTGTCGTCGGTGTCCATCGCGGCCTTGGCCTCGTCCATGAAGTTCGCCGTGATCTTCTCGAACAGCTCGTAGTTAAAGTCGGCGTGGGGATAGTCGAACTTCGGCTTGCCGATCTCGGCCACCATCTGAGCGATGAGGGCGATCTGCTTCTGATTTTCCTCGTGTGCCTGCTTGATGGCCTCGAACATGATGGCGTTCGGCACCTCGTTCGCGCCCGCCTCGATCATGACGACCTTCTTGCCCGTCGAGACGACGGTGACGTCGAGGTCGCTGACCTTGCGCTGCTCACTGTCGGGGTTGAAGACGAGCTTGCCGTCCACCAAGCCGACCTTGAGTGCGGCGACAGGGCCGTTCCAAGGGATGTCGGAGATGGCCAGCGCGGCGGAGGTGCCGATGAGGGCGGCAATCTCCGGGGAGCAGTCGTGATCCACGGACATGACGGTACACATGACGGACACGTCGTTGCGGAAATCATAGGGGAAAAGGGGACGGATGGGACGGTCGATGACGCGGGAGGTCAGGATGCCCTTCTCGCCGGGACGACCCTCGCGGCGGTTGAAGCTGCCGGGGATGCGGCCGACGGAGTAGAGCTTCTCCTCAAAATCGACGCTCAGGGGGAAGAAGTCGATGCCGTCACGGGGACGGGGCGCGGCGGTGACGCAGCACAGCACGCGGGTGTCGCCGTAGCCCACCATGACGGCGGCGTTGGCCAGCTCGGCCAGCTTGCCGACCTCCAGCGTGAGGGGACGACCCGCGAGATCCATCGAATACTTGTGGTAGTGGGGGAATTGGCGCTTGGTGATGATCGTTGACATATCGTTTCTCCTTTTTTGAAATATCACCCCATGCCGCGACCCATCGCCGTTAGCACTTGAAAACGCCCCGAAGCCGCACGCTTCGGCGTATTTTCAACTGCTAATGGTCAATTTTCGCGCAGCACAGAATGTGAAAGAAGGGTGATGCGCGCAGCACATCACCCTGTTTCAACTTTTACTTACGCAGACCCAGCTTGGCGATCAGCGCACGATAACGCTCGATGTCCTTCTTGGCCAGATAGTCCAGCAGACGGCGGCGCTTACCGATCATCATCTGCATACCGCGGCGGCTGTGGAAGTCGTGGGGATGCACCTTCAGGTGAGCGGTCAGCTGGCTGATACGCTCGGTGAGGATGGCGACCTGAACCTCGGGCGAGCCGGTGTCGTTCTCGTGGGTGCGGTTGGCCTCGATGATGGAGGTCTTTTGATCTTTGAGCATCATGGTTGTGTTTCCACCTTTCTTAAAATACACCCGCAGCCTGAGACGGTGGAGAGATGGAACGCTCCGCTCCGCTAAGGCAGGGGTCATCGTATACGCACAGCGCGTACTTTGTTATGATACCACAACCTCCGTGCGTTGTAAAGTGCTTTTTTGCGGAAAGCAGGGGAAATTCGAGAAGATGGCGGGCGGCGTCCTCAACGCCCCGCATGGAAATCCCCGGTCACTCTGCCTTCGGTGCGGCCTCACTCCCGTCGAACGGTGTCTCAAGGCACGTCAAATCCCGCAGGCATTTGCGGAAATCGTGGCAGAACGCGGCGTACTCGTACCCGGTGCAGATACGCTCGTCCATGACGATGCCCAGCGGCATCATTTTCTTCTTCAAGTCGCCGTTCATATAGTCCGGCACGGGCTTGCCCATGCAGACGAAGACGCTGGTCGTGCCGAACTCGTAGCAGTGGTGGTGGATATAGCTCGTCTTGATGGACGCGAGGTTCGTGATGAACATACTCGTGTGGAACGGGCTGAGCTCGATGATCTTGCGCGGCAGCAGCCCGTGCTTATCGAGGTGATACGCCAGCCACACCACGAATTTCGGCAGCCCCGGCACGGAGAACATCAGCTTGGCGAACTTGTCCGTGTTGTTCTTCTGCTCCGTGTGTTGGTTGGCCTCGATGGCCTCCGTAATCTTCTGCTGGACGGTGAAAATGGTGTCGGACGGCTCAAGGTAAATTTTCAGCGTCGTCTCGTCCGGTGAACCGTCGGCACGCTTTTTCAAAATCACAAACGAGACGCAGAAGTGGTTGCGCTCGTAGAGATGGCTGTTGACGACGAACCAGTTGAGCTTGGGGTTCGTCTGATACGCCTTGTAGTAGGCGGCGATGATGACGGCCATGTGGTTGATACGCACACCGCTGCGGCGTTTATCGCGGATGTACGCCTTGATGACCTCCTCGTCGATGTTCTCCGTCACGGTGTTCCATGCATCGTACCGCTTGGGCATGATGTAGGGAATGGCTGCCACGATGGGCGGCAGGTCTTTTACGCGCTTTCCGTCAGGACGCATGGGCAAGCCCTCGATTCTGTCTGTATTACCCCTATCATACCGCACATTGTGCCCGTTTGCAAGAGGCGGATTTTCTTCTTTACCTTTTGGCGTGGATTTGGTATAATAAACTATTATCATGGGTCGGTGTTTCTATTCTGACGAGGGGAGGGAGCGGCCATGAAGTTCACACGCTGGCGCATTGCGCCGGAGCGGCCTGAGGCGCAGGCGCGGCTGACGGCGGCGGGCTATCCCTACCTCGTCTCCGCCGTACTCTCCGGGCGCGGCGTGGACACGCCGGAGCAGGCCGCGGCCTGCTTGGAGCGCGAGTCGTCGCTGACGTACAGCCCGTTTCTCATGAAGGACATGGACAGGGCGGCCGCGCGGGTGCAGCAGGCGTTGACAGACGGCGAAAAAATCGCCGTTTTCGGCGATTACGATGTGGACGGCATTACCGCCACCTGTATTTTGGTAGACTACCTCCAAAGCCGAGGCGCGGACGTGGTACACTATATCCCCCGCCGTATCGAGGACGGCTACGGCCTCAACTGCGGCGCGATACAGAATCTTTTCGACCGCGGCGTGCGGCTGCTCGTCACCGTGGACTGCGGTATTACCGGCGTGGAGGAGGTGGATTTTGCCGCCTCGCTGGGGATGGACGTGGTCGTCACCGACCACCACGAGTGCCGCGAAGAGCTGCCTCACGCGGTGGTCGTCGATCCCCACAGACCGGACTGCCCCTACCCCTTTAAGCACCTCGCGGGGTGCGGCGTCGCGCTCAAGCTGGTGCTGGCACTGGGCGGAGCGGACCGCGAAGCGGCACTTTTTGCGCGCTATTGCACGCTTGCCGCCATCGGCACGGTGGCGGACGTGATGCAGATGTCCGGTGAGAACCGCACCATCGTCTCGCGCGGGCTGTCGTGCATCGACCACTCGGATTTTATCGGCCTGCACGCGCTGCTGCGCGAGACGGGACTGAGCGGGCGGGACGTTTCCTCGGTGCAGATCGGGTTCGTCCTCGCGCCGCGTATCAACGCCGCCGGGCGCATGGGCGCGGCGGACATGGCGGCGGAGCTGCTGCTGTGTCAGGACCCGGCCAAGGCCGAGGCACTGGCCAAGGCGCTGTGCGACCTCAACCGCGAGCGGCAGAACGTGGAGCAGGACATCTACACGCAGGCCGAGGAGATGATCGGCCATATGCCGACGCACCAGCGCAGTGCGCTGGTGCTGGAGAGCAGCCGCTGGCATCAGGGTGTGGTTGGTATCGTGGCCAGCCGTTTGAGCGAGAAATACGCGCGGCCGAGCTTTATGATCCACCTCAACGGAAGCACGGGAAAGGGGAGCTGTCGGAGCTGGGGCGGGTTCAATCTCTTCGCCGCGCTGGAAAACTGCAAGGATTTGCTGCTCGGCTTCGGCGGTCACGAGCTGGCCGCGGGGTTTACCATCCAGCGCGAGAACATCCCCGCGTTCCGCGACCGCATGAACGACTACGCCCGCGGCCTCTGCGGCGAGAACGCGCCGGAGTCGGTGCTGGACATCGATGCTGCCATCACGCACCCCGACGAGGTGACGCTTGAGGAGCTGGAGGCCCTCGATGCGCTCGAGCCCTACGGCAGCGGCAACGCTCGCCCGGTCTTCTGTCTCTTGGGCGCGACGCTGCTGCGGACGCAGAACGTCGGGCAGAACCGACACCTCAAGCTGCGGCTGGCCAAGGGCTGCGCCCAGTTTGACGGCATTTTCTTCTCCACCGTCGCCGAGCAGTGCGGCTGCGCCGCGGGCGACCGGGTGGACGCGGCGTTTCACTTGCAGATCAACGAGTTTCGCGGCAGCCGCACGGTGCAGCTTCAGATGGTGGATCTCCGCCCCTCGCAATGCGCCAGCGGACGCGAGCAGGAAGCGCTGACGCTGCTGGAGCGATGCCTTCGGGGCGAGGCGCTGACAGTCCGTGAGGCGCGGCGCGCCCTGCCGGGGCGGGAGCAGTTTGCCGCCGCGTGGCGGGCGCTGGAACGCGCTATTCCAAGCGAAGGGCGGACGGTGGCGTATCTGCCGATGCTGCGGGCGTTGGCCTCGACCATCGGCGGCGCGGAGAGTTTTTTAAGAAGCGCGCTGTGCTTGGAGGTTTTTTGCGAGTGCGGATTGATGACGATGGAGCGCACGGAGGGCGAGGCGACGCTCAGGCTGTGCCGGGATAAGCACGTATCACTGGACGACGCGCCGCTGCTGCGCACCGTAAAGCAGCACGCAGAAGAGAAAGGAGGCGGTATGCTGTGACACCGCAGGAGATGTACGAGCATTTGGTGGATACGGTCAAGGGCTACAACCCCTCCGCCAATTTTCAGCAGATTGAGGCGGCCTACCGCTACGCCGATGAACACCACGCCGGGCAGAACCGCAAGGACGGCTCACCCTTTGTGACGCACCCGCTGGCGGTGGCGCAGATCGTGGCCGAGGAGCTGCACTTGGATACGGAGTCCATCGTGGCGGCGCTGCTGCACGACACCATTGAGGACACGACCGCCACCCACGAGGAGATCAGCAAGTTCTTCTCGCCGACGGTGGCCGATTTGGTGGAGGGCGTCAGCAAGCTGACGCGGGTACACTATACCTCCAAGGAAGAGGAGCAGATGGAGAACCTGCGCAAGATGCTCATGGCGATGGCCAAGGACATCCGCGTGATCCTCATCAAAATCTCCGACCGTCTGCACAATATGCGCACGATGGAGTACCAGACGCCGGAGAAGCAGAAGCAGAAATCGTTTGAGACGATGGAGATCTACGCGCCCATCGCACACCGCCTCGGTATGCAGAAGATGAAGTGGGAGCTGGAGGATCTGTCGCTGAAATATTTAGACCCCGTGGGCTACCGCGAAATCACCGAGGCACTGGACGAAAAGGCGGCGGAGTACGACGGGTTCATGTCCGCCGTGCATGACCGCATTGTGACGCGGCTGAAGGAGGAGGGCATCAAGGCCGAGGTCTATGGCCGCATGAAGCACCCCTACTCCATCTACCGCAAGATATACACCAAGAACAAGAGCCTGGACGACGTGTTTGATTTGTTCGCGTTCCGGGTCATCGTGGACACGGTGGCGGACTGCTACAACGTGTTGGGCATCATCCACGACCTTTTCCGGCCCATTTTAGGCCGCTTTAAGGACTATATCGGCACGCCGAAGCCCAATATGTACCAAAGCCTGCATACCACGGTGGCGGGCGAGCGAGGTATTCCCTTTGAGGTGCAGATACGCACGAAAGAGATGCACGAGGTCGCCGAGTACGGCGTGGCCGCACACTGGAAGTACAAGCAGAACGGACAGGGCGCGGGTGACGAGGGGCGCTATGAGTGGGTGCGCCGCCTGCTGGAAAATCAGGAGGACGCGGACGCGGAGGACTTCATCCACTCCTTGAAAGTGGATATGTTCGCCGATGAGGTCTTTGTTTTCACGCCCAGCGGCGATGTCATCAATCTGCCCGCCGGGGCGACACCCATCGACTTTGCGTACACCATCCATTCCGCCGTCGGCAACCACATGACCGGGGCGAAGGTCAACGGGCGGATCGTGCAGTTCGACTATCGGCTGCACAACGGCGACGTGGTGGAGGTGATGACCAGCAAATCCGCCCACGGGCCGAGCCGTGACTGGGTGAAGATCGCCCGCTCAAGCAATGCCCGCAGTAAGATACGCCAGTGGTTCAAGCGGGAGAAGCGGGACGAGAACATCGTCAACGGCCGCCAGAGCTTTGAATCGGAGCTCAAGCGCACGGGGGTGACGCTCAAGGAGCTGACCAGCGAGGAAAACCTCCCCGGTGTGCTGAAAAAGCTGTGCTACAACAGCCTCGACGATATGTACGCCGCCATCGGCTACGGTGGTGTCTCCGCCCTCAAGGTCATCGGGCGGCTGCGTGAGGACATCCAACGCATTCTCCACCAGCACCAGACGGAGCGGCAGACCGAGGTCCCCGTGGCCGACCAGCCGCAGCTCATGCGGCCCGCCGTGCCGCGCCGCACCAAGAGTGAGCAGGGAATTGTGGTCGAGGGGCTGACGAACTGCCTCGTCAAGTTCTCCAAGTGCTGCACGCCCGTCCCCGGCGACGACATCGTGGGCTTCATCACGCGCGGCTACGGTATCTCCGTCCACCGCGCGGACTGCCCCAACGCCGACCCCGCCCGCCGCAAGCCGGAGGAGGCCGGGCGGTGGATCAAGGTCTCGTGGGGCAGCGACACGAAGGAGAGCTACCGCACGACGCTGGAGATCACCGCCAAGGATCGCATCAACTTCATCATGGACGTGTCCACGACACTGTCCGCGACGAAGACGCACGTCTCATCCATGAACGCCCGCAGTACGCCGGACGGCTTTGCGCTGCTGTCGGTTGACATCGACGTACACGACGGCGAGCAGCTAAAAAACGTCATGCGCCGCTTGGAGCAAATCTCCGGCGTGATGTACGTCAAGCGTCCGGCGGGTTAAATAAAAAATCAGACAAGGGAGGAAATGACATGAGAGCCGTTTTGGCAAGAGTGAAGCACGCCTCCGTCTCCGTGGACGGCAAGGTGATCGGCAGGATCGGGGAGGGCTTCCTCGTCTTGCTGGGCGTGACGCACGAGGACACGGAGGCACAGGCCGTGAAGCTGGCGGATAAGCTGACGGGGCTGCGTATCTTCGAGGACGAGAACGAGAAGATGAACCGCAGTCTCTCGGACGTGGGCGGCGAGCTGCTCATCGTGTCGCAGTTCACGCTCTACGCCAACTGCAAGAAGGGACGCCGCCCCGAATTCCTCTCGGCGGCGAGGCCGGAGGCGGCTATCCCGCTCTATGAAAAGTTCGTGGCGTTGTGCCGCGAAAAGGGCTTCCACACCGAGACGGGCGAGTTCGGCGCATATATGCAGGTGGAGAGCCTGAACGATGGCCCCTTGACCATCATCCTGGACACGGACGCACTGTAAGGAGGGGACGAGATGACCATCAAGACGATACAGGTAGGGCCGATCATGACGAACTGCTACCTCCTCTGCGACGAGGCGGCGGGCAAGTGCGCCCTCATCGACCCCGGTGACGACGCGGCGCGAGTGGAGAAGCTGGTGCGCGAGAGCGGGTGTGCGCTTCAGCACATCCTCCTGACGCACGGCCACTTTGACCACACCTCCGCCGTGCGGCCGCTTTTGGAAACGCACCCGGAGGTTCCGGTGTATATCCACGAGAAGGACTGTGTGGACGGTGCGGGCGGCGAGCTGCGCTTTACGCGGCTGGACGAGAAGCACCAGCGGTACTATAAAGAGGGCGACATCATCACCGTGGGGCATATCCCCCTGCGCGTGATGGAGACGCCGGGACACTCCGAGGGGTCGGTGTGTCTGCTGGCGGAGGATGAACACGTCATGTTCGCCGGGGATACGCTCTTTCGCTGCTCCTGCGGGCGGTGCGATTTCCCCGGCGGCGATTACCGCAAAATGCTGCACTCTCTCGGGCGGCTGGCCGCGCTGGAGGGTGACTGGCGGGTGCTGCCGGGTCACGACACGGAGACGACGCTGGACTTTGAACGCCGCGCCAATCCGTACATGAAGCAGGGCGGCGCGCTATGAAGCTGAATTTTCTCGGACATAACGACCGCTACGCCGTGGAGCAGAGCCTGTTGGCCTTCTTTCCGGAGGAACGCCCTGTCTACGAGGGCGAGGACGGTGAGCGTCACGCGGAGGTGATCCTCTGCGAAGCGGAGTTCTATGTCACGGGTATTACGGAGCTGACGTATGACGGCAAGAAGGCGCGCGGCCACGTGCGCATCTCGCTTGAGGGCGCGGACGACAAGTACGAGCGGGAGCGGCGGTATCAGCACGCGCTCAAGCTGTCCTTCTTCCGCGCGGCGCGGGAGATCACGGGCAAAACGCCCTCGTGGGGCGCACTGACGGGCATCCGCCCGGCCAAGCTGGTGCGGATGATGCTGGAAAAGGGCTATAGGCCCGGCGATGTTAACCGATTGCTGCGGGATAAATTCTGTGTCGCCCCGGAGCGGCGGAAGCTCGCGCTGGAGGCCGCCGAGGCGGGTATGAAGGCCAAGCGGGCGTTACAGGACGACGAAATATCGCTCTATATCGGCATTCCGTTCTGCCCCACGCGCTGCGCGTATTGCAGCTTTGTCTCCGCGTCGGTGGAGAAGTCGTTCAACCTGATAGAACCCTACCTGGAGGCGTTGACGGCGGAGGTTGAGGCGGCGGGACGCATGGTGCGCGAGACGGGACTGCGCATTAAGTCGTTCTACATGGGCGGCGGGACGCCGACCACGCTCTCCGCCGCGCAGATGGACGCGCTGCTGACGGCGGTAGGCCGTGCCTTCGACCTCTCCGACTGCGCGGAATACTGCATTGAGGCCGGGCGGCCGGACACCATCGACCGCGAGAAGATGCAAGTACTGCTTGACCACGGGACGAGCCGGATCAGCGTCAATCCGCAGTCACTTGAGCCGGAGGTGCTGCGCGCCATCGGGCGCAGCCACACGCCGGAGGACGTGGAGCGGGCGATGGAGCTGGTTATGTCGATGGGCTTTCGGCACGTCAATATGGACATTATCGCTGGGCTGCCCGCCGACACGCCGGAGGGCTTTCGGTGGACGCTCGATCGGTGTATGGACTTCGGTGCGGACAACATCACCGTCCACACGCTGAGCTTGAAAAAGGGCAGCCGCATTCTCTTGGAGGGACTGCCCATCCCCTCGGCGCAGGAGGTGGCGGCCATGCTCGACTATGCCATCCCGACACTGCGGCTGGGCGGGTTTAAGCCGTACTACCTCTATCGGCAGAAATATATGTCCGGCAGCTTTGAAAATGTGGGATGGTGCATACCCGGCGCGGAGGGGCTGTATAATATCTACATCATGGAGGAGCTGCATAGCATTCTCTCACTGGGCGCGGGCGGCTCGACGAAGATGGTGGACGCGGCGCACGGGCGCATTGAGCGCGTCTTCCACCCCAAGTACCCGTTGGAATATATCCGGAGGCCGGAGAAGATCGAGGAGAATTTGGAGACGTTCCGCCGCTTCCATGAGCATATGAAGAAATAAAGGCGAGGAGGGCGGTCATGGCGCAGAGGCGGCAGAGCTTTATGGGCGGCGCGGCCATTTTGGCCGGGGCGGTGGCGGCGACGAAGCTGCTCGGCGCGGTGTATAAGATCCCGCTGGGCAATCTGCTCGGCAGCGAGGGCATGGCGCACTTCTACGCGGCGTACAATATTTACAGTCTGCTGCTCGTGCTGTCCACCGCCGGGCTGCCCGTGGCACTGAGCCGCCTTGTGGCGGGCTGTGCCGCGCGGCGGCAGTATCAGGGCGCGCGGCGGGGCTTTCATGCCGCGCTGACGCTGCTGCTTGTCGTCGGACTTTCATGCAGCGCCGTCATGTGCGCCCTGCCCGACGTGCTGGCCGGATGGCTGCACGACGAGGCGGCGGCCGATGCCATCCGCGCGTTAGGGCCTGCGGTCGTGCTGGTGTGCCTCTCGTCCGCCCTGCGGGGCTTCGGGCAGGGGCTGGGGGATATGCTCCCCACCGCCGCCGGACAGGTCGCGGAGTCGGCGGGGAAGCTGTGTATCGGTCTTGCGCTGTGCCTCGTGCTATTGCAGCGCGGCGCACCCTCCGCGCTGTGCGCCGCCGGAGCGATCGGCGGTGTGACCGCCGGGGCAGCGTTGGGGCTGCTCGTCACGGCGGCGCTGACGGCGCGGCGCACCGCACTTCCCATCGGGCGGGACGTTCCGCCGACGCGGCGTGAGACGCTGCGCCGCCTTCTGACGGTGGGCGTTCCCATCACGCTCGGCGCGGCGGGCATGAGCCTCATCACACTGCTCGATCAGGCGTTGGTGACGGATACGCTGCGTAATACACTCGGCTATTCCGCCGCCGAGACGACCGCACTCTACGGCGAGTACACGTTCGGCATGACGCTCTTCCAGCTCCCGCCGTCCTTTATCTACCCGATTTCCGTGAGTCTGATGCCTGCCATCACCGCCGCCCTGACGCGGGGCGACCGAGCGGCGGCGGGCGAGGCGGCGGGTACGGCGCTGAAGCTGACGACGCTGACGGCACTCCCGGCGGGCGTGGGACTGGCCGTGCTGGCCGAGCCGATATTGCTGCTTTTATACCCCGCCGTGCCGGAGACGGCGCACGCGGCGGCGTACCACCTGACGTTTTTGGGGCTGGCGTGCGTGTTTGTCTGTTTGATGGTGGCCACGAACGGCGTGCTGCAGGCTTACGGAAAGCCCGCCGTGCCGGTCGTCACGCTGCTGTGCGGCGGCGCGATGAAGATCGTCACGAACTACCTCATGGTGGGTGACCCGGCCACGAACATCCGCGGCGCGGCGGTCAGCACACTGTACTGCTACGTGTTCATCGTTGCGCTGAACCTGCTGGCCATCGCGCGGTACGTGCCGGAGCGGCCGGGGTATGTCGGTCTCTTCGCAAAGCCGCTGCTGCTCACGGCGGTCATGGCCCTCGCGGCGCGGTCGTCCTATGGGCTGCTGGCGCGGCTTTTCGGGGCGCGGTGGGCGGTGCTTCCGGCCATTTGTGCCGCGGCGGCGGTGTACGTGCTGCTCGTTCTCGCCGCCGGAGCCGTTACCCGTGAAGAGGTAGAACGGCTGCCGAAAGGGCAAAAAATCGCAAAAATTCTGCGCCTGCGCTGAAATTTTCCGCCTGCGCGGGCGAAAACCTCTTGCAATAGGAGCGCAAATATGGTAGATTTTGTAAGGAAAGCTCATTATGGGTATGACGATCTCTTGGAGATTATCCGCCTCCTGCGCTCGCAGGACGGCTGTCCGTGGGATAAGATACAGACACACGAGAGTATCCGCCGCGGGATGATGGAGGAGGCCTACGAGGTCGTGGAGGCCATCGACCTCGGCGACACCGCACTGCTCAAGGAGGAGCTCGGCGACGTGCTGATGCAGGTCGTGTTCCACGCGGACATTGAAAAGGACGCGGGGCATTTCACGATGGACGACGTCTGCGACGGCGTGGTGCGGAAGCTGCTCTTCCGCCATCCGCATGTCTTCGGCACGGCGCACGAGGAGACGCCGGAGGGCGTTCTCGTGAGCTGGGACAAGCTCAAGCGCGAGGAAAAGGGGCAGAAGACGACCGCCGACGCGCTGGACGCCGTGGCCCGCAGTCTGCCCGGACTATGGCGGGCGGAGAAGCTGCAAAAGAAGGCGGCGGGCGCGGGCTTCGACTGGCACGACGTGCAGGGTGCGCTGGACAAGCTGGATGAAGAGACGGCGGAGCTGCACAAGGCCGTGGAGGAAAACGGCGATGTGGCCGGGGAGCTGGGCGACGTGCTGTTCGCCGCCGTCAAGGTCGGGCGCTTCTGCGGGATCGACCCGGAGGAGGCCATTGCCCTGACGAACGAGAAATTCATCCGCCGCTTCCGTCGGATGGAGGAGGCCGCGCTCAATCGCGGTCAAGCACTGGAAGAGCTGACCCTTGAGGAGATGACCGCGCTGTGGAACGCGGCCAAGAAAGAAGCATAGTTCTTAATACGATCGAGATCGTTTTAGGATCACCGCCATGCGGCGGTGCGTATACAGCAAATGAAAATTTTAGGAGGAACAATGATGAACAAGACCGAACTGATCGCCGCCGTTGCCGAAAAGGCTGGCCTGTCCAAGAAGGATTCCGATGCCGCCGTCAACGCCGTCCTGTGCGCCATCACCGACGCTCTCAAGAGCGGTGACAAGGTGCAGCTCGTGGGCTTTGGCTCTTTCGAGACGAAGAAGCGCGCCGCCCGCACCGGCCTCAACCCCCGCACCGGGGCTGCCGTGGAGATCCCCGCTTCCGTCGTTCCCGCTTTCAAGGCCGGCAAGGCGCTGAAGGACGCCGTGGCGAAGTAAGGCACATCTAAATAGCTCAAAAGTCGGTGTGAAAGCACCGACTTTTGCTAAAAAGGAGCAATACCATGCGTTTGGACAAATATCTCAAGGTCTCTCGCCTTATCAAGCGGCGCACCGTGGCCAACGAGGCGTGTGACGCGGAGCGCGTCACCGTCAACGGCCGCGTGCAGCGGGCATCCTACGACGTGAAGGTCGGCGACGTGATCGCCGTCCGCTTCGGCGCGAAAACGCTGACGGTGGAGGTGCTGTCCGTCACGGAGAATGTGGGCAAGGACGCGGCGGCGGCCATGTACCGCGAGGTGGCCACGCCGTGAGGACAAACCCGGTATAATGGACAGGTCCCCCTCATACACTGGGAAAAACCGTGTGTGAGGGGGTTACTGTATGCCATACGATATGACCGAGGGCGTCCAGCTCCACCGATTGCAGCTGGACGGGCGGGAAAAGCTCACCGTCTCCGGTGTGGAGGACGTGGAGCGGTTTGACGACACCTGTATCGTCCTGACCACCTGCGTCGGGACGATGGTCGTCAGCGGCGAGGGGCTGCACATCGGCAAGCTGAGCTTAGACGGCGGGGAGCTGCATGTGGACGGGCGCATCGATGCCGTCACCTACGAGGACGCACCCGCCGCGAGCGGCGGCGGGTTCTTCGCCCGACTGTTCGGCTGAGATGGGCGTGGTGGTGTCCGCCCAGCTCACGGGCTACCTCACCGCCGCCGTGCTGGGTGTGGCCGCCGGGGCGGTGTACGACCTTTTGCGCGTGGTGCGGCTGCGCCGCCGGAAGAGCAGGCACTTGACGCACTGGCTGGACGGCCTCTTCGCCACTGCGCTGGCACTGACCGCGCTGTGGTTCACGCTGCGGATCGGGCAGGGCGAGCTGCGCCTCGTCATGCTCTCGGCGATGGCGCTCGGCGCGCTGCTCTACGGCCTGACGCTCAGTGCGCTGCTGCTGCCGCTGTGGGACTTCTGGCTCTCGGCGGCGGCGGGGACGGCGCGGCTTCTGCTGCTTCCGGTACGGTGGACGCTGCGCCTTTTGAAAAAAGCCGCCCTCGCGGCGAAAAAAGCCTTTCTTTTTTGCCGAAAGTGCGTTATGATAAGAGGAGAGAACGCGCAGAAGGAGGCACTCGCATATGGTGCAGGCAAAGAAGAAGACGAAAAAACGCACCAACGTTACGCTGCTGCTGGTGCTGTTCGCGCTGGCCGTCTTTTTGGGCGTCGAGCTGCTGCGGGTGAACCAGCGGCTGAACGAGGCGCAGGTGCAGGAGGCGTCGCTGACGCGGCAGCTTCAGCAGCAGCAGCAGGAGAACGACGCGCTGCAATCCGACCTGGACAAGAAGGATGACCCGGAGTTCATCAAGGAGCTGGCGCGCGACCAGCTCGGTCTCGCCGAGGCGGGGGAACGGATATTTTATGATGTGAACGAGTAGGGAAATTTGCACGATAAAAGGGAACGGCTGTGCCGTTCCCTTTTATCGTGTATCGTTTTATCAATCGCTGTCGAGCTTGAGGACGGCCATGAAGGCCTCGGTGGGGACTTGCACTGTGCCGAGGGAGCGCATCTTCTTCTTGCCCTCCTTCTGCTTTTCCAGCAGCTTCTTCTTGCGCGTGATGTCGCCGCCGTAGCACTTGGCCAGCACGTCCTTGCGCATGGCCTTGACCGTCTCGCGGGCGATGATACGTCCGCCGATGGCCGCCTGAATGGGGACCTCAAAGAGCTGGCGGGGGATGTTCTCCTTGAGCTTCTCGCACAGCCGCCGTGCGCGGCCGTATGCCTTGTCGCGGTGGGCGATGAAGCTCAGCGCGTCCACGCCGTCGCCGTTGAGCAGGAGATCGACCTTGACGAGATCGCTCGTGCGGTAGCCGGACAGCTCATAGTCGAGGCTGGCGTAGCCCTTGGTGTTGGCCTTGAGGGTGTCGAAGAAGTCGTAGATGATCTCGTTGAGCGGCATTTGATAGTGCAGCTCCACGAGGTGTGTGTCGAGGTATTGCATATCCTTGAACTCGCCGCGCCTGTCCTGACACATGGGCATGATATTGCCGACGTAGTCCTGCGGTGTGATGATGGACACCTTGACATACGGCTCCTCCGCGTGTTCGATCGAGCCGGGGTCAGGGTAGTTGTGCGGGTTGTCCACGCGCACCATCGTGCCGTCGGACTTGTAGACGTGGTAGATGACGTTGGGCAGCGTGGTGACGAGGTCGAGGTTGAACTCGCGCTCAAGCCGCTCCTGAATGATCTCCATGTGCAGCATTCCCAAAAAGCCGCAGCGGAAGCCGAAGCCGAGGGCTGCAGAGCTTTCCGGCTCGAAGGTCAGGCTGGCGTCGTTGAGCTGGAGCTTTTCCAGCGCGTCGCGCAGGTCGGGGTACTTGCTGCCGTCCTCGGTGTAGATGCCGCAGTAGACCATCGACTGCGCGGGGCGGTAGCCGGGCAGCGGCTCGGCGGCGGGGTTCGCGGCGTCGGTGACGGTGTCGCCGACCTGCGTGTCCTTGACGTTTTTGATGCTGGCGGTGAAGTAGCCCACCTCGCCTGCCTGCAAGGCGTCCGCCGGCTCGTTGCCGATGGGCTTGAGGTAGCCGCATTCCAGCACGGTGTACTCCGCGCCGCTGGCCATGAGGCGGATGGTCTGCCCCTTGCGCAGCGTCCCCTCCTTGATGCGAAACAGTACCACCACGCCCAGATAGGGGTCGTACTGACTGTCGAAGACCAGCGCCCTCAGCGGGGCGTTCGGGTCGCCGGAGGGCGCGGGGACGTTCTGCACCACGTCCTCCAGCACCGCGTCGATGTTGATGCCCAGCTTGGCGGAGATCTCCGGCGCGTCAAGCGCGGGGAGGCCGATGATGTCCTCGACCTCCTGCTTGGCCTTGAGCGGGTCGGCGGCGGGCAGGTCGATCTTGTTGAAGACGGGGAGTATCTCAAGGTCGTGGTCGAGCGCGAGGTAGGTGTTGGCCAGCGTCTGCGCCTCCACGCCCTGCGTCGCGTCCACCACGAGCAGCGCACCCTCGCAGGCGGCGAGCGAGCGGCTGACCTCGTAGTTGAAGTCCACATGACCCGGCGTGTCGATGAGGTTCAGGGCGTAGACCTCGCTGTCCTGCGCGGTGTAGAAAATGCGCACGGCGCGGGATTTGATGGTGATGCCGCGCTCACGCTCGAGCTCCATGTTGTCGAGCAGCTGATCGGCCATCTCACGCTCCGGCACGGCGTGGCACTTCTCCAGCAGACGATCCGCCAGCGTGGATTTACCGTGGTCGATGTGAGCGATGATGGAAAAGTTGCGAATATGGGATTGGTCAAACATATGGGAAAGCCTCCTTGGGTCTGATTGAGTCTTATGATTTCTTCGCCGCCAGCTCGTCCACGTTGTGCAGCACCTGCGCCACACTCTGCCCCACGCCCGGCGCGGCGGTCAGGTCATCGGACATTAGCTCCGGCAGCGCTGCGCCGCGCAGGGCGCGCAGATAGTCGGCGCGGCTGTGGAGCGCGGCGGCATCCACCGCGCCGCCGTCAAAGTCCACCGGGTCGGTCGCAAAGAGATCCTCGCTGCCGCCGCTGCGGCGGTACAGGTGGCGCAGCAGCGTGTAGAGCGACGCGCTCATGTACTCCCCGGCGGCGGTGATGGCCGCGCGGTCACCGCATTTGCCCAGTCGGTCGAACAGCACGCCCGTGGCGTTGACCACCAGCTTCTTTTGCAGCGTGGCCATAATGCTGCCCTTCAGCGTCCCCTTTTCGTCGCTGGCGTCGTACAGCTCCGAGGCGTCGATGATTGAGCCGTCCCGGCTTGAGCTGCGTCCCAGCAGGAAGTCCGCCGAGACGTGGTAGTAGTCGCACACGCGGCTGACGAAGGCCAAGCCCGGCTCTCGGATACCGTTTTCGTAGTGGCTCAGCAGCGCCTGACTGATCCCCAGCGCGGCCGCGGCCTTGCGCTGGCTCACGCCCGTCTCCTGCCGCAGCAGGCTCAAGGTTCTGGAAAAATCGGTTGCCATTTTCTCTCACCCTATCTTTATTTTCTATACAGCCCGTAGATTATACCGCAAATTATACAGCTTGTAAATGGATTTTCCGCGCTTTCTCAAAAAAAGTTGCACTCGCCTGTGGGCGGTGTTACAATAAGAAAAACTTTTTCGGAGGTGCGCTATGGAAGAATTGAAGCTGTACGTGATCTATCACGCCAAGCCCGGCGGGCGGGAGAAGTTTGTCCGCACACTGGTGGAGCAGGGTGTTCTGACCACCATCCGCAATGAACCCGGCTGTCTCGGCTACGACTACTATTTCTCCGCACAGGACGAGAACGAGCTGCTGCTCATCGAACGCTGGGTCAGCGAGGCGCACCAGCAGACGCATTTGCAGCAGAAGCACATGGAGGCCGTCCGCGAGGCCAAGGCGGCGTATATCGACAGCACGGAGATCGGCAAGTTCTGCTTGGAGAGCTGACGATGCTGTTCGACACCCACGCCCACTACGACGATGCGGCGTTTGACGAGGACCGCGACGCGCTGCTCGAATCCCTGCCCGCGCAGGGCGTTTCCCTCGTGCTTGACCCCGGCTGCGACCTGAACAGCTCGCGTCAGGCAGTCGCCCTCGCGCAGCGGTATGCCCATGTCTACGCGGCGGTCGGCATTCATCCGGAAAACTGCGGCGACTTCGTGCCGGAGCATATCACCGCCCTGCGGGAGCTGGCGCAGCAGCCCAAGGTCGTCGCCATCGGTGAGATCGGGCTGGACTACTACTGGGAGGAAAACCCGCCCCGTGCGCTTCAGCAGGAGGCCTTCCGCGCCCAGCTCGCCTTGGCGCAGGAGCTGCACCTCCCCGTCATCGTCCACGACCGCGAGGCGCACGGCGATACGCTGGCCATCGTCTCCGAGTTCCCGGAGGTGCGCGGCGTGTTCCACTGCTTCTCCGGCAGCCCGGAGATGGCGCGGGAGCTGCTCGCGCGGGGGTGGTATCTCGGCTTCGATGGCCCGGTGACGTACAAAAACGCCCGCCGCGCGCCGGAGGTCGCTGCCGTCACGCCACTCGAGCGGATGCTCATCGAGACGGACAGCCCCTACATGACGCCCGTTCCCTACCGCGGGCAGCGCAACAGCTCGCGCTACGTCCACCTCGTGGCGGAGAAGCTCGCGCAGTGGAAGGGCGTCTCGCCTGAGGAACTCGGCCGTATTACCACCGAAAACGGCAAGCGGCTGTTTGGGATCGGGTAATCAAATCCGCCATTGCCCCACCGCGGTGTGAAAAATCGCCGCACCGGTCCGCAGACCGGTGCGGCGATTTGCCTCACTTCAAAATTTGTTCCACAAGCGTGATGAGGCCGCTGATGCCCACGGCGACATAGACGACCTGCCGTGCCGTGTTTCCGCTCATGCGGCGGCTGAGGCGCATACCGAGCCACAGGCCGGAGAGAATGCAGACGATGCACACCGCCGCGATAGGCAGGAGCGTGGGCGTGAAATAGCCGTGTACGCAGCGCATGGCGAAGTTGACGGTGTTGGTGATGAGGAAGAGGAACTGCATATTCCCCACATACGTCTCCTTGTCCCAATCGTTGGAGACGAAGTAGAGTGCCATCATCGGCCCGCCGATGGTGAATGCCCCGGCGCAGCAGCCGGAAAAAGCACTGCACAGCAGGCCTGTGCGCAGGGACGGTTTGAGCGTCACCCGCTTGGCGAAGAACAGGAAGTACACCGCCAGCGCCACCAGAAACGCGCCGAACGCGATATGCAGTGTGCGCAGGTTGAGATTTCCCAGCAGGCTGATAACCGTGATGCTGCACACGGTGTAGAGTGTGATGTGCAGCGCGATCTGCCTGACGGCGATATGCTTTCGGTAGAGCCAGCACATTGCGCCCGACTGCGCCGCGCAGATCAGCGCCACGACCGTCGGCGCAACGGTAATATCGTAGAATGCGCTGGTGGCAATCATGATCACCACCGCCGCGCCGAAGCCCGTCAGCGGCTGGATGATACCGCCCACCAATGACGCAAGTGCCATCGCTGCGCAGGCCATGCGCCCACCCCCTTGTCTGTATGTCTCGCGGTATGATAGCAGCCACCGCGAAAAATGTCAAGAAAAACATGAAAATATCAACAAGGCGGGAAAGAACCCGCCTCATTTTCGCTCAAAAATCCAGCGCCGTGCGGGTGCATATCTCGCGGATCTTGGCTTGCAGGCGCTTGAGGTCCTCGAACGTCTCCGGCTTGCGGCGCGGGTCGCGCAGGAGCGCCGCCGGGTGAAACAGTGCCATCATGAGACAGCCGTTCTTCTCGAAAAACTGCCCATGCTCCTGACTGATCTTGAAGTCGGGCTTGATCAGCTCCATCGCGCTGATACGCCCGAGGCAGACGACGATCTTCGGCTTCATGAGGGCGAGCTGCCGCTCAAGGTAGCCGCGGCACGCCTCCTTTTCGGCGTTCAGCGGGTCGCGGTTCTCCGGCGGGCGGCACTTGACGCAGTTGGTGATGTAGAGGCGGGTGCGGTCAAGGCCGATCATGGCCAGCATATCGTCCAGCAGCTTGCCGCCGCGGCCGACAAAGGGCTCACCCTGAAGGTCCTCATTTGCGCCGGGCGCCTCGCCGATGATGATGACCTCCGCGTCCTCGCGTCCCACGCCGAAGACCACGTGGGTGCGCTCTTCCGACAGTACACAGGCGTGGCATTCCATGCACTCACGCCGCACGGCTTCCCATTCGTTCATCCTCGTCTCCTCCTCTTTTTACGGCAGCTTGGACAGCAGCCACGAGGCAATGTCCTCCGTGACCTGCTCGCGCTGCGGCTTTTCGTTGAGTATCTCGTGGCGCAGACCGGGGTAGAGCTTCAGCGTGCAGTCGTGCACTCCGGCGGCGCGGAACGCCTCATACGTCCGGCGGACGCCCTTGCCGCAGCCGCCCACCGGGTCGTCCTCGCCGGAGACGAACAGCACCGGGGTGTCGAGCGCCATACGCCGTAGGTTGCTCTGCCGCTGGTTGAAGCGGATGCCGTGGAGTATTTGGCGGAACAAGCCGACCGTCACGTCCGCGCCGCAGAGGGGGTCGGCGATATAGTCATCCACGTTGCTCTCGTCGGCGGAGAGCCAGTCGAGCTTTGTTCGGTTGGGCGAGAAAATCTTATTGTACGTGCCGAAGGCAAGCTCTGTCACGAGATCGCTGCTGGCCTGCTCACCGCGCAGGGCGATGGCTGCGTCGGCCACCGCCAGTCCGCCGGAGATCACGCCGCGCGGCTGCCAGCCCGTCCCCATGAGGATGGCCGCCTTCGCCGTGCCGGGGTATCGGATGAGGTACGTCCGCGTCAGGAACGACCCCATGCTGTGTCCCATGATGCACTGCGGCAGGTCAGGGTAGCACTGCAAGAGCCGCTGGTGCAGGACGTAGATGTCGTCCACCACCGTGTTCCACGTGTTGCCTTTCCCGAAATAGACGGGCGTCGCGTCTGCGCTCAGGGACTTGCCGTGGCCGAGATGGTCGTGACCCGCCACGGCGATACCGCGCGCGTTCAGCGCACGGGCGAACGTATCATAGCGGGCGATATGCTCCGCAATGCCGTGGCAGACCTGTAAAACGGCGCGCGCCGGGGCGTCGGTCGGCTCCCAGAGCATCCCGTGAAGCTGCGTCTTCCCGTCGGTGGACAGGAAGGTGAACTCGCTCCGATTCGTCATGAAGATCCTCTCCCTTCGTGCTGCCGTACAGGGCAGGAGATAGCAAGCTTTTTTGTAGTATAACACAAAACGGGGGAAAAGAAAAGAGGTGTCTCCATCTCGTTTCGGGAATGAAGATCAGGCAGATGTCCGTTTTCGGTGAACAGTGTGTAAATTTCGGCAAAGACCGCTTGCACACGCGGGGAAAACGCGCTATACTGTCATCAACATGAAATTTTGAAAGGAGTATGTACCATGAGTATTTTGAATGATCTGAGCAAGAAGGCGCAAACCTACGCCGGGATCGCCGTCGATAAGGCGAAGGATCTGGCCGAGGTGGCCGCCGACAAGGCGCAGAGCCTGACCGACACCGCCAAGGTGAACATGGCCATTTTGGCCGAGCAGCGCGAGCTGGAGAAGAACTACCGCGCTATCGGCGAGTGGTTCGTCTCCGAGTACGAGGGCGAGATCCCCGACGCGGTCAAGGACGTGGTGGCCGCCGTCACCGCCTCCAAGGAGCGTATCGCCGAGCTGGAGGCCTGCAAGCCCGCCAAGGAAGAGCCTGCGGCTGATGAGACGCAGGTCAGCGTGAAGGTCTGCCCCGTCTGCGGCGCGGCCAGCGACGGCAAGTTCTGCCCGCACTGCGGCGCCCCGATGGGTGAATAAGGCAGGGAAAGCGAATAGGCCAAAGCGGAGACTGTCTCGGCAGTCTTCGCTTTTTCGGCACAAACAGGGCGGCCTTTTATTTTTTCGGGGTTCCGCGGCGTCTTTTTGTTGACAAAGTGCGCGGCGCATGGTAAAATAATACTCGCGTTTGGCGCGAGAACTGCTTTTTCACACGGAGAGATGGCTGAGTGGTCGAAAGCACCGGTCTTGAAAACCGGCGATGTGAAAGCATCCGTGGGTTCGAATCCCACTCTCTCCGCCACGAAGCTTCATACCTGCGGAAGTACCCAAGTGGCCGAAGGGGCTCCCCTGCTAAGGGAGTAGGCGGTCAAAAGCCGCGCGAGGGTTCAAATCCCTCCTTCCGCGCCAGAAAAGACACCCGGTGAGGGTGTCTTTTCGCATATTGCCTTTTCTGCGCAGAC
>CAVGSO010000026.1:0-21997 GCA_963631875.1 Firmicutes bacterium CAG:341
CGGTGGTGCGGCGGGGCAGGATCTTGGAGCGCTCGGAGATGAAGCGGCGCAGCTTCGCGGCGTCCTTGTAATCAATGCACTCGCACTTATCCACGCAGAACTGGCAAACCTTCTTGCGGCGCTTGCCGGCTGTGCGGACGGGTCTATTTTCGCGTTCCATAGCCATGGAAGTATCCTCCTTTATAAAGTATCGCGTGCCTTCGGCACATCAGAACGGCAGGTCGCCGTCCTCCTCATCGATCTCGGCAAAGCCGGACGCGCCGCCGCCCACGGCGGGCGTGTAGCCGCCGGCAGGTGCGGCATAGTGGCTTGCGCCGCCGCCCTCGCCGCCGTTATCCCGGCGGGAATCGGCGAAGTAGACATTCTCGGCAATGACCTCCGCCGTGCGGCGTTTGTTGCCGTCTCTGTCCTGCCAGTCGCGGAGTTGAAGCCGCCCCTCCACCACGGCCATACGACCCTTGGTGAAGTATTTGGCGACAAATTCCGCCGTGGCACGCCAAGCGACCACATCGATGAAATCCGTCTCCTTCTCGCCGGACTGGGTCTTGAAATCACGATCCACAGCCAGAGAGAAGCTGGTGACGGCGGTACCCGA
This sequence comes from Firmicutes bacterium CAG:341, assembly GCA_963631875.1. GTDB lineage: Bacteria > Bacillota > Clostridia > Oscillospirales > Oscillospiraceae > Vescimonas. The sequence continues at coordinate 596 of CAVGSO010000026.1, forward strand.
CTGCGTTCTGCGCAGCTCGGGGTCGCGGGTCAAACGACCCATGATAAAGATCTTGTTCAGCATAGCGCGTCCTTACTCGCCCTTGCAGACGATCATGGAACGCATGATGCCCTCGGTAATGCCGAGGATACGATCCAGCTCCTTGGGGAACTCGGGGCCGCTGGTGAAGCTCATCAGCACATAGTAGCCCTCGTTCTTGTAGTCGATCGCGTATGCAAGACGACGCTTGCCCCACTCATCGACCACCACGTCGGTCGCGTTCTGCTCCGCCAGTGTCTGGAACTTGGCCACGGTGGCGGCCACAGCCTCCTCACCCTGCGCAGGGTCGATGATGTAAACGACCTCGTAGTTGGCAGAAATTTTCGCCATACTTTTGCACCTCCTTTTGGACAAATGGCCCTCATTCTCAGATGAGAGCAAGGATATGCCCGCAATGCGCGAGCGTATATTATTATATAGAAGTCGGAGAAAAAGTCAAGGATTTTTTCGTTTTGCGCCGAAAAAGGTGCGCTCCGCTATCTCGTCAGCCCCAAGGTTGACATAATATCCTCTTCTCTTGATCGCATCTGCGCCTTCTGCGCGCCCTCGTCCATGTGGTCATAGCCCAGCAGGTGCAGCACGGAGTGTACCGCCAGATACGCCAGCTCGCGGCGGTTGGAGTGCCCGTATTCCTTCGCCTGCGCCTTTACGCGCTCAAGCGAGATGGCCATGTCGCCCAGCGGCACATAGCCCGTGCCGGGGTCGGCGTCCTCCGAGACGGGCAGCTCGCCTGGGTGCAGGTCAAACTCGGGGAAGCTGAGTACATCGGTGGGGCTGTCCACCCCGCGCATATCGAGATTGATGGCGTGTATGCCCCTGTCGTCCGTCACCAGCACATCCACCTCGCAGGGGAAATCCACCCCCTCGGCACACAGCGCGGTGCGGATCACGCGGCGGATAAAGCTCCTTGTCCCGTCATTGACGCCGGGCACATCGGCGGTCACGGGGATATAGTGTCGTTTCATTTGCGCTTCTCCTCAAACCTGGCATACGCCTCGATGATGCGCTGCACCATCACGTGGCGCACCACGTCCTCCTTCGTCAGCTTGCAGATGGCCACGCCCTCGACATCGCGCAGCACCTTCATGGCCTCCTTCAAGCCGCTCGTCTTGTCGGCGGGCAGGTCGATCTGCGTCACATCGCCCGTGATGACCACCTTTGAGCCGAAGCCCATGCGCGTGAGGAACATCTTCATCTGCTCGCGGCTGGTGTTCTGCGCCTCATCGAGAATGATGAAGCTGTCGTCCAGCGTGCGGCCGCGCATATACGCCAGCGGCGCGACCTCGATGTTGCCGCGCTCGAGGTATTTCTGATACGTCTCCGCGCCCAGCATATCAAAGAGCGCGTCATAGAGCGGGCGCAGGTAGGGATCGACCTTGCTCTGCAAGTCGCCGGGCAGGAAGCCCAGCCGCTCGCCCGCCTCCACGGCGGGGCGCGTCAGCACGATGCGGTTGACCTGCTTGTCGCGGAACGCCGCTACGGCGGCGGCCACGGCCAGATACGTCTTGCCCGTGCCGGCAGGGCCGACACCGATGGTGACGGTCTGCTTCATAATCGCGTTGACGTACTCCTTCTGCCCAATGGTCTTGGGCTTGACGGGGCGGCCCTTGCTCGTGATGCAGATGACGTCCTGCGTCAGCTCGCTGATCCGCTCGGCCTGCCCGGAGCGCACCAGTCCGATGACGTAGCGCACGTGCTGGTCGGTGATCGTCTCGCCCTTGTTCGAGAGCGTCAGCAGTGCCTGCACGGCCTTGACGGCCGGCATGACGTTCTCCGGCTCGCCGGAGACGACGATCTCGCCGCCGCGGTTCACTGCCTGTACCTGAAACTCCGCCTCCAAAAGACGGATGTTCTCGTCAAACGAGCCGAAGAGGTTCACCGCCTCCTCCATGCGCTCAATTCCGATACGTTGTTCCATATGGAGACATTCCTCCCGTTTTTCTAATCTGTATTCAGCGGCACGGCTGTGCCGATCTGCTCGGAGCATTCCGCGTGCAGCGTGACGTAGAGCCACGCACCACGCACCTCGCTTTCAAACGAGGCCTTCAGCACCTCGCCGCTTTCGCCGACGGTGTCGCGGAGCTGCTGCAAAAGCTGCGCCTCTCCCTCGCGCCGCGCCGCTTCCTCCGCGTCCTGTGCGGGCGCGGTGTCGAAGACCGTCACGCGCTCCGTCACCAGTGAGAGCGGCAGGCGCAGGCCGAATGGCAGCCACGATTCGCGGTATACGGTTATTTTACCACACTCTGCCCCTAAAACGCTACCCCTTGCGTAGAATTTTATGCGAAGCCGCCCCGCGTCCAGTGAGAGGTGCGTGCTTTGGGCGCGCGCTGAGATGTTTTCCTCCGCCGCAAGCGGAATCGGCACGGTCAGCGTGTACCACGTCCGCGCCCGCACCGTCCCGGTCGCCCGCATGAGGCGCACACCGCGCGGCGAGTCCGCCGCGCCGGAGATGAGGAGCTGCCCCGCCGTCACCGTGTCGCCCGCCGAGACGACCGCCGCGCCGTCCAGCGCCGTGACCTCCGTCACGAGGCCGTCCTTTGCCGCCACGATGTTCTGCTCGTCGCTGTCGCGGTACAGGTGCGGCGGGCGCGTGCGCTCCACCACCTGAACGTGCGCCGTGCAGCCGCGCACATTCACCGCGAGGAAGACGACATCCGGCAGCAGCGGCAGCACGCGATTGCGCAGGTCGTTCTGATTCAGCCCCGCCCCGCGCGTGCCGACCGCTACGCCGCACCGCTCCAGCGCCTGCAGGATCTCCGGCGTGGAGACCGTCTCGTTGCCGCGTACCTCGAAGCCCCAGATACGCCCGCCGCTCACCGCCAGCACGAGCGGCAGCAGCACACACGCCGCCAGCAGCACATACCGCCGCTTTATCCGCCGCCACAGCTCCGGCGCACCGCTGCGGCGCAGGACGGTAAGCTCCGCCTTCAGCGCAGGACACAGCGCACGCAGCTGCCGCTCGCCGTCCCTCGTGGTCGTCAGGCGCAGCACGCGCGGCGTCTGCCACGTCACGTCCCAAAAGGGAACGCCCCTCGCGCCGCACAGGTTCACCACCCGCTCCGGCGCGTCGCACGTCACCTCGACCACCGACTGTCCCCGCAGGGAATTTACGACCTCACGATACATACCTCACGCCACCAATTCAATCCGCTCAATGACCCCGGTGATACGCAGCTCCTGCTCCGTCATCGCCAGCAGGTGCAGCTCCCGCCCGAAAAAGCGCACGACCACCGTCCCGGCGTTGACGTCGATGTTCTCCGTGGAGTACGCCAGCACGCCGCAGTGACGGTCGATATACACCTCGCGGTTGCCAAGCACCTCCAGCCGCGCCACACCGCCGGCCAAGTTCATCGGCAGCTCCAGCCGCTCCAGCGCGTCCTGCCCCACGCGGGAGAGCTTTTTCGATAGGCTCGCCATCCCCGCACCACCCCTTTCCGTAGAGGGTATGCGCCGCGGCGCGTCCCTATACCGACATAGTCCGAGCGGGCGGCGCATAGGGTTTCCCCGGTGATGGTATGCAAACGCTTGCGCTCCTTTTCTCCGCGCTGCTCGCCGCCGCGCTGCTGTGCGAATCCGCTGCGGCGGCGGAGGCGGTGCGGCGCGGGATCGAGCTGTGCCTCGGCTCGGTTGTCCCCGCGCTATTCCCCTTTTTCGCCGCGTCCTCCCTGCTCATCTCGCTTGGCGCAAGCCGCGCCGCAAGGTGGCTTGCGCGGCCGTTCCGCGCGCTGTTTCGCTGCCCCGGCGCGGGCGCGGCGGCGTTTCTGCTCGGCGCGGTGGGCGGCACGCCCGTGGGCGCGTCCTGTGTGGCCGCGCTCGTCCGCAGGCGCGAGCTATCCCCGGAGGCGGGCGGGCGGCTGCTTGCCTTCTGCAATAACGCAAGTCCCTCGTTCGCCCTCGGCGTGGCCGGACTCGGCGTTTTCGGCAGTGTCCGCGCGGGCGCGTACCTCTACCTTATCCACCTCGCGGCGGCGGTGCTGGTCGGGGTGCTGCTCCGCGGGCGGGGCGGGGACGTGCCCGATGTTCACTACCGTGCGCCGCCGCCGGAGAAATTTCTCCCTGCGCTGCTCGGCGCCGTGCAGGGCGCGGCGGTGTCTATCCTCCGTGTCTGCGCGTTCGTGGTCTTCTCGCTGGTGCTGCTCTCGCTCGTCGAGAGCGCGGAAGCGCCGCTGCCGCCGTGGGCGGCGGGCTTCTTGGAGCTGACGAACGGCGTGCTGCGCCTGCCGCCCACGCGCTCCGGCTTTCTCACCGCCGCCGCGCTGATGGGGTGGGGCGGTCTGTCGGTGCATGGTCAAACGGCGGCGGTCATGAGCGGTTCGGGTGTCAAAATGACGCATTATTTGGTCGGAAAAGTGCTTCAAAGTGCACTTTCACTGCCGCTTGCGGCGGCGGTCTGGCACGTCATGCCGCCCGCAGCATAGAATGGGCATGGGGAGGTTCTCCCCACTATTCCCACGAGGAGGTCACTGAGGATATGAGCATACAGCTCCGTCATGCCGCCGCCTGCTATCAGGCGAGCGATGGGGAGGTAGAGGCGGTGCGGGACGTGTCGCTCGACCTGCAAAACGGCGAATTTGTCAGCCTCGTCGGCCCGTCCGGCTGCGGAAAATCCACGCTGCTGTCCGTCATTGCGGGCTTGGAGACGCTCAGCGGCGGGACGCTGACGTTCGAGGGCACGTCCGCCGTGGGCTTCATGCCCCAGCGCGACCAGCTCTTTGAATGGCGCACCATCTGGGACAACGTGACGCTGGGACTTCGTGTGCGGGGCGAAAAGAGCGAGGCCGCCTACGACCACGTCCGTGTCCTGCTGGAGCGCTACGGTCTCGCCGCCTTCGCCCGCAAGAAGCCCTCCCAGCTCTCCGGCGGGATGCGCCAGCGCTGCGCCCTCATCCGCACGCTGGCCACCGACCCCGACACGCTGCTGCTCGACGAGCCGTTTTCCGCCCTCGACTATCAGACGCGCCTCGCCGTTTCCTCGGACGTGTGGCGTATTCTGCGCGACGAGGGCAAGACCGCCCTGCTCGTCACGCACGACATTGCGGAGGCGGTCGGTATGTCCGACCGCGTGGTGGTGCTGTCGCCGCGCCCGGCCACGGTCAGGCGGGTGCTGGACATGGGCGAGCTGAAGCCGCTGCCGCCGATGGCGCGGCGAGATAAGCCGCAATTTTCCACGTATTTCAATGCCATATGGAAGGAGCTGACCGACCATGCCGAATAAAGAGGCTTCCCCGCAGCGCGTGCGCTATCTCGCATCCGTGCATCGGCAGAAATCCCGCGTGCGCGCCGCGCAGCTTGCGCTGCTGTTGGCTGTTTTTGCCCTGTGGGAGCTGAGCTGCCGATGGGGTCTGAGCGACGGCTTTCTTGTCAGTGCGCCCAGCCGCGTGTGGCAGACGCTCTCGACGCTGCTCTCGGATGGCTCACTGTGGCGGCACGTCGGCGTCTCCTGCCTTGAGACGGTGCTGGGCTTCACGCTCGGCACGCTGCTCGGCACGGCGGCGGCCATCGGGATGTGGTGGTCGGAGACGGCGGCGCGTATCGCAGACCCCTATCTGGTCGTGCTGAACGCGCTGCCGAAGACGGCACTGGGGCCGATTTTCATCGTTTGGATGGGCGCGGGCATGGGCGCGATCGTGACGATGACGCTGGCCATCTCCGTCATTGTCACCGTTCTCAATATGTATACGGGCTTCAAAAGCACTGACCCGGAGAAGGTGCGGCTTTTGAAAACGATGGGCGCGGCGAAGCGGCAAATTCTGTGGCTGCTGGTCTTTCCCGCCAACTGCCCGACGCTCTTTTCCACGCTCAAGGTGAACGTGGGGCTGAGCTGGGTCGGGGTCATCATGGGCGAGTTCCTCGTCTCCAAGGCGGGACTCGGCTATCTCATCGTCTACGGCTCGCAGGTGTTCAACATGGACCTCGTCATGGCCGCCGTTCTTGTGCTGGCGGTGGCGGCGGTTTTGATGTACCTGATGGTGCTGTGGGCGGAAACATTCTTAAATACGCTATGGGGGTTTCATGCATGAAAAGATGGATATTACGCTGTTTTCTCTGCGGCGCGCTGCTGCTCACGCTTTTTCCGCTCACCGGGTGCGGCGAGACGGGCGGCGAGACGGTCACGGTGCGCTTGAACGAGGTGACGCACTCGGTGTTCTACGCGCCGCAGTATGTCGCCATGGAGCTGGGCTTTTTTGCCGACGAGGGGCTGGAGATCGAGCTGACAAACGGCGGCGGCGCGGATAAGGTGATGACGGCGGTCGTCTCCGGCGGCGCGGACATCGGGCTGGCCGGGCCGGAGAGCTGTATCTATATCCACGCGCAGGGCAAGGACGACCTGCCCGTCATCTTCGCCCAGCTTACGAAGCGGGACGGCTCGTTCGTGGTCGGGCGCACGCAGGAGGACTTTGACTGGGAAGACCTGCGCGGCAGGACCATCCTCGGCGGGCGCAAGGGCGGTGTGCCGGAGATGACGCTCGAATACGTCATGAAGCAGCACGGCGTTGTCCCGCAGGAGGACGCGGTGGTGGACACCTCCGTCCAGTTTTCCATGATGGCCGGGGCGTTCACGGGCGGGCAGGGCGACTATGTTACGCTCTTTGAGCCGACCGCCACCGAGGTGGAACGGGCGGGTCACGGCTATATCCTCTGCTCCGTCGGCGAGGCGTCGGGTGAGATCCCCTACACCGCCTACTTTGCAAGCCGGAGCTATATGGACGCGCACCCGGAGGTCATTCAGGGCTTCACCAACGCCATTGCCCGCGCCCAAGAATGGATAGAGACGCACACCGACCGCGAGGTGGCGGAGGCGATGGCCGCGCAGTTCCCCGACACGCCCCTTGAGACGCTGGAGGCCGTCACGGCGCGGCACCGTCAGATCGATGCGTGGAACGACACGCCCGTGATGACGCGGGAGGCGCTGGAGCGGCTGGAGACGGTCATGACCGAGGCAGGCGAGCTGGACGAGAGCGCGTGGGTGGACTTTGACGCGCTCGTGGACAATGGTTACGCCGAGCGGAGCGGGAGGTAGCATTTCGCGGAAAAGTATGGTATACTGCCCCTGTGAATAAAACGCAGGGGAGGCGAGCGGCTTGTTCTTTGCTTACGGCGAGCGGGAGACGGAGTATCTAAAGGAGAAAGACCCGAGGCTCGGCGCGGTCATCGAGCAGATCGGCCACATCGAGCGCACGGTGGACACGGACCTCTTTTCCTCCGTGGTGCATCACATCATCGGCCAGCAGATCTCCACGAAGGCACAGCAGACGATTTGGCAGCGGATGCAGGACGCGCTGGGGACAGTGTCGCCGCAGACGGTGTGCCGCGCCGAGGCGGAGACGCTGCAAGGTCTCGGCATGAGCTTTCGCAAGGCGGTGTATATCAAGGAGTTTTCGGAGAAGGTGGTCAGCGGGGCGCTTGACCTCGCCGCCGTCGAGCAGATGCCGGACGAGGCCGCCATCAAGGCGCTGACCGCGCTCAAGGGCGTCGGCGTTTGGACGGCGGAGATGATTTTGCTCTTTTGCCTGCAGCGGCCCGACATTCTGAGCTATGACGACCTCGCCATCCAGCGCGGAATGCGGATGGTGTACCACCACCGAAGGATAGACAGGCGGCTCTTTGAAAAATACCGCCGCAGGCTCTCGCCCTGCGGCAGCGTGGCCAGCCTCTACTTTTGGGCGGTCGCGGGCGGCGCAATCCCCGAGCTGCGGGATTGTGCGCCCGGAAAGAAAGGGGCGTGAGCGCGGTGGTGTATACGGCGCAGTACGCCTCTCCGCTGGGCGCGATGACGCTGGCCTGCAACGAGACGGCGATCATCGGGGTGTGGTTCAACGATCAGGCACATTTTGGGAGCAGCCTGCCGGAGAGAACGACAGCAAAAAGCCACCCGCTGCTGACAGAGGCAAGCGGGTGGCTGGACGTCTATTTTTCCGGGGAGCAGCCGACGTTTCTCCCTCCGCTCAGATACGGCGGCACGTCGTTTCGTCGGGCGGTTTGGGATATGCTGCGAACGATCCCCTACGGCGAAACCGTGACCTACGGCGAGATCGCCAAGGCGTTGGGCGCGGAAAAAATGTCCGCACAGGCGGTCGGCGGGGCGGTCGGGCATAACCCGATCTCCCTTATGATCCCCTGTCACCGCGTGGTCGGGGCGAACGGCAGCCTTACGGGCTACGCGGGCGGGATAGAGCGTAAGATGAAGCTGCTGGAGCTGGAGAGGGCGGATATGACGAAGCTCTTTATACCCGCTCACCCACGACCTGATACATCTCGTCATTCGAGAGGACGGTCGTGACGCGCAGATACCGCGCGAAGATGTCGGCCAGCTCGTCCGCAGGCATCAGGCCGAGCGAGACGTGGGAGGCGGCGGCGCAGTGATGGCCGTCGATGGCGGCGCGCCCCATGCCGTGCGCCACCGTCAGTCGCCCGCCCGGCGTCAAGAGTGCGGAAAGGTGCGCGATCAGCCGCTCCGGCGCGGGGAAATGCGGAAAAGCGTTATAGACGACCACCGCGTCAAAATCCGATCCGACGTCTGTGCTTTCCACGTCACCGCAGAGGAAGCGCAGACGCGCTTCGGTATATTTTTCCTGCGCGCGGCGCAGCATCTCCGGCGAGATGTCCACGGCGGTGACGGCGGCCACGTTCCGCGCCAGATAGTCCGGCACAAGCACGCCCGTGCCGCACGCCACGTCCAGCACACGGCTGCCGCGCTGCACGCGGGCATTGTCCAAGATGATACCGATTTTTTCGTCACTGCGCACCATTTCCGCGTCCCACGTCGGGGCGCAGCGGTCGAAGAACGCGATGACCTCGTGCTTGTCGATCATGGTGCGGCCTCAGGAGAAGAACGAGGCGGTGTCGAGCTGTCGGTAGCCGCCGTAGCTCGCGGGGCAGTCGCAGATTTCCTGCGCGAGCGGTGTGCCGAGGAACATCTCCGTGATCTCGTCGAGCTTCTGTGTCATGTCGATGTCGGTGAAGAGGTCGGGGTAGACGGACTTGGCGATGAACCACGTGTTTGCCAGCGCGATTTCAAAGTTGGTGTAGTAGGCGTTGTAGGCCATCTCCAAGTAGACGTTGCCCTCGCGCCACGCCTTGCAGGTGTCAAAGAGCGTCGGGTCGTCGGCGTACAGCGGGGCGATGTTCTTGACCGCTGCCGCATCGAGGATCATCACGTCCATGTCGTCGCCGAGGGCGGTGAACGTCTCCGCCTCGATGGGCTGAATGCCCGGCACGGACACGCCCGTTACCGCGTTGCGGATGTTTGCGACCTCGAAGGGCTTGTAGTTCGGCGCGGTCATCAGGTGGTTCGTCGTGCCCCAGTTGCCGAGGCCGCAGATGTAGACACCGGGCTTGTCCGCCTCGTCCACCACCGCCGTGCGGGAGAAGATCTCGTTGCGCTGGGTGTCGATAAACTGCGTCAGCTCGGCGGCGCGTGTCTCACGGCCGAAGATTTCGCCGAGCAGCGTCAGGCTCTGCGTAAACTCGTCGGCGAACACGCCGTCCGCGCCGGAGCGCAGGGTGACGACGGGGACGCCGAGCTGGGCTTGCAGCGCGTCGGCCTTGTCCGCGTCCTCGTATTGGGAGATGACGATGTCGGGGTCGCAGGAGAGAATTTTCTCCGCCTCCGCCGTCTGCGCGTTCGGCCCGCCCACGCCGCAGGAGAGGAGGTCGGTCAGGCGATCGCCGTAGGCGAGGATATAGGGACGCGCCACGCCGTCGAACATCTTGGGACGGTCAGTGAGCGAGGTGTTGTCGATGTCCTCCACGCCGCACAGGAGCGACATATCGCCGATGTAGCTGTACTGCCGCAGTGCGCCCGCGCCGATACAGACAACGCGGGTGTACTCGCCGGGGGTGACATCCACCGAGCGGCCGATCATGTCCGTCACGGTGACGGGGTCGGCGGGGCTATCGTCGATGATTTCCGGGCTGGCGGTCTGGCCGCAGGCAGACAGGCCGAGCAGCACGGTCAGTGCCAGCAATACGGTGAGCATACGTTTCTTAATCATACATACCTCCTATGATCATTCGTTGGCCGTCCACCTCCGCGATACGCGACCGGACGCCGAATACGTCTTGGATAAGCTCCGGGGTGACGACCTCCGCGCCGCCGGAGCGGCAGATCGCGCCGTCCTTGAGGAAGAAGAAGGTGTCGCCCATGGCGAGCGCCTGATTGAGATCGTGCAGTGCGCTCAAGACAGCGATATGGCGCGTGTGCGCGACCTTCTTGGCCTCGCGGATGATGAGGGCCTCGTTGGCGAGGTCGAGGCTGCCTGTCGGCTCGTCGAGAATGAGCAAGCGCGGCTCCTGCGCCAAGGCGCGGGCGATGGCGACCTTTTGCTTTTCACCGCCGGAGAGCGTCTCCGCCGTGCGGCCGGCCAGCGCTTCCAGCGCCATGTCGGCCAAAATTGCCTCCGTGACCTCGTGATCCTCGCGCCCGGCGCGAAGGCCGAAGCGGCCGACACGACCCAGCAGCACGGAGTCGTAGACCGTCAGCGCACCGAAGTGGATGTGCTGCGGGACGTAGCCCACGCAGCGGGCGAGGGCGCGGCGGTCAAGGCGCGTCATGTCGCGGCCATCGAAGAGGATCGTGCCGCCGCAGGGCTTTTCGATGCCCAGCAGGAGCTTGAAGAGCGTCGTCTTGCCCGCACCGTTTTTGCCCAGCAGCAGGCCAATCTCGCCCTCGTGCAGCGTGAGGCTGACGTCTTGCAGCACCGCTCGGCGGCCATAGCGGAAGCTGACATGGCGGAGTTCTAACATGGCTCGTCCCCCCGTTTTGAAAAGATGACCGTCAAGAAAAACGGCGCACCGAGCAGGGAGGTGATCGCGCCGACGGGCAGGGCAGAGCCGCTGCCGAGGCTGCGGCTCACCGTATCCGCCAGCAGCAGGAGCAGCGAGCCGCACAGCGCCGAGGCGACGACGGTGCGGCGGTGGTCCTGCCCGATGAGCTTCTTCACCGTGTGGGGACAGATGACGCCTACGAAGCCGATAATACCCAAAAACGAGACGCAGACGGCGGTGATCAGCGAGGCGGTCAGGAGCGAGACGAAGCGCAGCGTGTCCACGCGGACACCCATGCTGCGGGCGGCCTCGTCCCCGCTGAGGAGGGCGTTGTAGCGCCACGAGAGGGCGATAAAGAGGACAAGCCCCGCCGCGACCGTGACGGCCATGACGGCGTCCGTGCGGTAGGTGGCGCGCCCTAAATCGCCGAAGCTCCACACCACGGCGGCGGAGAGGCCGACATCCGTGGCGTAAAACTGCAAGACGGTGGTGGCCGCCGTCCACATGGCGCCCATGGCCAGTCCCGCCAACACCACCACGTTGGGCGTGAACGAGCGCAGACGGCACAGCCCCAAAATGAGCAGCACCGACAGCGCGGCGAAGAGAAAGGCCAGCAGCGAGGTGGCGTAGGGGTCGGCACTCACGCCGTAGTTTGCCACGTTATGCCCCGTGGAGAGGAAGCCCCCGGCGAAGGCAATGATGGAGAGGTTTGCGCCGAAGACCGCCGCGTTCGAAACGCCGAGCGTGGCCGGGGAGGCCATCGGGTTATTCAGACACGTCTGCATCACGAGGCCGGAGACGGACAGCCCCGCCCCGGCCACGACCGCCGCCAGCACGCGGGGCAGGCGGATATTCCAGAGAATGCGCTGCTGCGCGTCACTGCCGCGCCTGAGAAGCGCGTCGAGACATTGGCGCACCGTCATGCCGGACGAGCCGACGAAGAGGCAGACCACGGCGGCCAGCACCGTCAGCACGAGCAGAAGGCCGATGAGGCCGCGTTTTTTCTTTTGACCGTATCGCACCGCCGCGCCTCCTTTTCACAAAGATAGCGACATTATACACCGCGCGGAGCGCGAATGTAAGCCCCAAGGGGGTTTCTCAGGGAAAATGTTGCCGCGCAACCTGAGGTTGACGGGGATTTTCGAAAAAATGACGGCGCGCAACCTGAAGTTGATGGACAAACGGTGGGTCTTTCCTGTATAATGGGGTCAAAGCAACACGAGAGGAGGCCTGTGGTATGGCTAACATTCGCTGCAAGGTATGCGGGAAGACGTACAGCTACGAGCAGGAGGGGATGTGTCCCAAATGCGGCGCGTACAATCGGCCGCCGCGCAGGGAGCGGGTCGATCCCGACGGCACCGTCCACGAGCTGCGCGAGAGCGAGAACGGCACCGTGCCGAACCATCCGGGGAAGAAGGCCTGCTACGAGGAACAGGTGAGGATGCTCTTTTCGCAGGGCGCACGGCAGGCGGCCGCCAAGCTTTTCCCAAAAAAATCAGAGAAAAAGCGCGAAAGACAGCTCGTACTGCTGTTCGTCGGGGTGGTGGCTTTGCTTACGGTCATCGGCAATCTCGAGCTGGGTTCGCGCACCCCGGAAGACACTGCGGTCGAGCAGGCGTCCAAAGCCGAGGAGATCTTCTGCGATTATGTGCCGGGCACGTGGTCGGTGTATGATGGCGAGGGAAACTGCCATCCCGGCCAGCGCTTCGAGGTTGAGGGGACGCTCTGCTGCCTCAGGACGCTGCGGGTGAGCGACGGGTATCTGTCGGTGCGCATAGACTTGTATCCGGAGGACGCCATCCGACTGCCCGAGCTGAACGTCACGTGCATTGAAAATGACAGCAGCGTGACACAGTACAATCTCCCGGTGTGGGGAAGAACGGACGATCAGAACAGGTGTGTGTTCACCTACGACCTCTCAATGCTCCCGGAGGCGGTGCGCGACACGGCCGATGGCTGCTTCGTCGCCGTCCCGGTGGAGGTCTATGCCGACGGCGGGGAGGTCGTCGTGGTGGACATCAGCGAGGCGTTGGAGGCGATGTGAACGGGGTGCGCCGCGGCGCGGGGCAGAACAGCGGGCGGGGTGAACCCCGCCCGCTGATAGCATTTACAGCGTTTCCATTTCCTGATTGATGCGTTCCTCGCAGCTGCGCATGGCGAGGATGGTCTTTTCCATCAACGCTTCAATCGGCCAGCCGAGGCGTTCTGCACCCGTGTTGATGACGTCGCGGGAGCATCCGGCGGCGAACTTTTTGTCCTTATACTTCTTTTTCAGACTGCTGACCTCCATGTCCATCACGCTCTTGCTCGGGCGCATCTTGGCGGCCGCGCCGATGAGGCCGGTCAGCTCGTCGGCGGCGAAAAGGACCTTCTCCATCTCGTGCGTCGGCTCAACGTCGCAGACAAGGCCGTAGCCATGGGAGCAGACGGCGTGGATGAACTCGTCGGAGCAGCCCGCCTTTTTCAGCAGCTCCGGGGCCTTCAGACAGTGCTGCTCCGGCCACATCTCAAAGTCGATGTCGTGCAGCAGGCCGACCGTGGCCCAGAAGTCCGCGTCCTCACCGTAGCCCAGCTCGTTGGCGTACCAGCGCATGACGCCCTCCACCGTCAGACCGTGCAGGAGATGGAACGGCTCCTTGTTGTACGCTTTCAGCGCGTCCAGCGCCGCCTCGCGGGAGATACATTCTTTCATGGGTAGACCCCTCCTTCGTAAATATGCCGCCGGGAATTTCCTACCATTTTAGCAGGTTTTTAGCGAATGTCAAGGCTTTTTCTGCCGCGCGCAAAATTATCTCTGACCGCGCCTCGGCCTCCTGCGCCAAGGTGTCCAGACGGCGGCGCAGTGTCTCGTCCCGCAGTGCTTCGGCGAGGGCGGCGCAGCCCTCGGAGCGCTGCCGCTCCGCGCGGTAGAGCGAGCGCAGCGCGGCGGGAAATCCCTCGTCCACGGGCGCGGCGGCGGGCGCATAGCACCGCCCCGTCAGGAGGAAGTGGACGCCCAGCAGGGCGCGAAGTGCGTCCGCCTCCCGGTACGCGAGGGCGGAGAACGTGCCGCGCAGCGCGTTCGGGGCGGTTTGGGTGCAGCGGCGGCAGGTACGGTGCGCCTCGGCGGCGCAGTCGATGAGACGGCGTAGTGCAGCCTCGTCCGTCGGCGGCACGGCGGGAGAGCGGGTCACACCCGTTTCGTAGGCGGGGAGCGCCGGGGCGACACGCCGCCACACCGCCGAGGCGGCGGCGGTATCGTAGGCCAAAGCACCGGGCTGGGACATACTGAAACGCCTCCTTTTCAGGGTATACTATGCAGCGGGGCGAAACGGCGTGCCAAAGTTGCAGGAAAACGATTGCATTTTCTGCCAAATCCTGCTATGCTATTAGGGTTAAAGGCAAAATTCGACGATTGTTGCATATGTCACATATTCTGTGCGCCGACGGTGGTATACTATCGGCAGCGACATGACAGGAGAGGAGACTGTTTCCATGCTGGAAGTGCAAAATATCTGCTACCGCGTGTCCACCCCGGACGGCGAGCAGGACATCCTCAAGGATATTTCCATCACCATTCCCGACCATAAGCTGATGGTCTTCACCGGGCCGAACGGCGGCGGTAAGACGACCTTGGCGAAGGTCATCATGGGCCTTGTCAAGCCCACCTCCGGGCGTATCCTCTACAACGGCGAGGATATTACCGAGCTATCCATCACCGAGCGCGCCCGCCGCGGGATCAGCTACGGCTTCCAGCAGCCGCCGCGCTTCAAGGGCATCACCGTCCACGATCTGCTGCTGCTCTCGGCGGGGCAGGAGAAGCTCAGCAAGGACAAGTGCTGCGCGTATCTGACGAAGGTCGGGCTGTGCGCCAACGACTACCTCGACCGCGAGGTGGACGTGTCGCTCTCCGGCGGCGAGGTCAAGCGTATCGAGATCGCCACCATTCTGGCGCGGCACAGCGAGCTGATGATCTTCGACGAGCCGGAGGCGGGCATCGACCTGTGGAGCTTCGCGCGGCTGACCGAGACGTTTGAGCAGCTCCACCGCGAGGGGACGGCCGGCATGATCATCATCTCCCATCAGGAGCGGATCATCCGGCTTGCGGACGAGATTGTCGTCATCGCGGGCGGGCAGATCGCTCACCGCGGCAGCACCGGGGAGATATTCCCGCTCATTTTGGCCGACACGCTGGGGAGCTGCCCCGTGCTGGAGAGAAAGGAGAGTGCGCAATGATCACCGAGATCGACGCCGGGCTGCTGGAAAAAATCGCCGACCTGACGGGCAAGCCCGTGGGCGCGTTCAATATTCGAAAGGACTCCGGCTGTGAGGCGCGGCAGTCCACGGAGCATATTGCCATCGACGCGCGCGCTGACGGCAAGCCGGGGATCGACATCCGTATCAAGCCCGGCACGAAGGGCGAGAAGTGCTATATCCCCGTCATCATCAGCAAGACCGGGCTGAGCGAGATGGTCTACAACGACTTCTACGTGGGCGACGACTGCGACGTGGAGATCGTCGCGGGCTGCGGCATTCACAACACGGGCTGTAGCGAGAGCCGCCACGACGGCGTGCATACGTTCCATATCGGCAAGAACGCCAAGGTGCGCTACGCCGAAAAGCACTACGGGGAGAACGACCCCGGCCAGACGGGCGGCAATATCATGAACCCGAAGACCGTGGTCTACCTCGGTGAAAACTCCTCCATGCAGATGGAGACGGTGCAGATCCGCGGTATTGACTCTACCAAGCGCGAGACGGAGTTTCACTGCGAGGCGGGCAGCGAGGTCGTGGTCACGGAGCGGCTGCTGACGCACGGGCGTCAGGACGCGGAGAGCGATATGCTCATTGAGCTGAACGGCGACGATGCCAAGGGGCGCGTGATTTCCCGCTCTGTGGCGCAGGACAGCTCGCATCAGGTCTTCCGCCCCGTTATG
This sequence comes from Firmicutes bacterium CAG:341, assembly GCA_963631875.1. Lineage (GTDB taxonomy): Bacteria > Bacillota > Clostridia > Oscillospirales > Oscillospiraceae > Vescimonas. The sequence goes on from CAVGSO010000026.1 coordinate 16,318, forward strand.
GTCGGCAACGCGAAGTGCTTCGGCCACGTCCAGTGCGACAGTATCATCATGGGACAGGCCAAGATCGAGTCCGTCCCCGCCATCACCGCCAACTGTCCCGATGCACAGCTCGTCCACGAGGCCGCCATCGGCAAGATCGCGGGCGACCAGCTCTTGAAGCTCGAAACGCTGGGACTGACCGAGGAGGAGGCCGAGGACACCATCCTCAAGGGCTTCCTCGCGTGAGGGATTGAAAAAGTGTATAAGCAGAAACGCCGCGCAGAGCGCGGCGTTTCTTTTTTGCTTTACTGCGGGCCGGCCATGACGGCAGGTTGCTGTTGCTGCTGCTTTTGCTTCTGCTGCTCCTGCTGCTTCTGCTCGTTCTGCTTGTCGCCGAGGTTCTTTTCTGCGTTGAGGTTCTCGCCGATTTTCTTCTGATTTTGATGCGCCTGCTTCATGGCCGCCATCACCTCTTTCACGACCTGCCGGCCGACGATGCTCGCCGTGGTGTCGGCAAGGTCCGTGAACGTCTGCCGATTCGAGAAGTCTGCTCCGTTCGTCCGGGAGGTGAACTTATCGTGTTCCATGACCTGCGACTTCATCGTCTCCAGCCCGCCGCACTCGGCGAGGTTGCGGAAGCGGTCGCCCAGCTTCGCGGAGTGGCCGTAGCTGCACTTGACCATCTCGTTCACCGCCATCGTGGCGAGCAGCTCACGGCCGAGGCGGTTGGCCTCCGCCGCGTCCCCGGATTGCACGGCGGTCTCGTAGGCCGTCTTCGTCTTATCCATCGCGTCCCGCAGCGTCGGCCCTGCGCCTCTGCCCAAATCGTCCGGCAGGTTGTCCATGTTGAGGTTTTTCTCCGCGTTATGAAAGGCCTGATCGAGCTTTGTGCCGACGACGGCGTTTTGCTCCTCCTCAAGCCGCCGTTCCTCTGCCTCGCGGCGCGCCTGCTCCTCCTTTGCGCGCTCTGCCTCCGCTGCCTTGGCGCGCTCCTGCGCCTCGAAGATGTCGTCCTCGAGCTTTACGCTGCGCTGGAACGGGGATACGTTGGGGTCCGGCTCGCTCATCTGTCCTTGGCGAAGCGCTTCCTCCTCCAATTGCTCGGTTCTGATGACCCTCTTCATCGTGTCGATATGCTCCTGCACCAGCCCGATGCGCTTGGCCATTTGGTCGGCGTAGTCCTTCAGCTCCTTGCCGAAGTTGATACGCGCCTGCTCGTAGTCGTCCTTGCCCTTGTCCGCGCCGCGCTCCTGAAGCTGCTGCGCCTTGCGCTCGTTATATACCTTTGCCGCGTCCTGCACTGCCTTGAGCTTGTCGGCGAAGTCCTTCACCTGCTGCTCGGTGGGATTGTCGGGAAGCTTCGTCTCGGCGAGCGCGTTGAGGGCGCGCTTCATCGCCCGGTATTGCCCGGAGCTGCGGAAGAGCTTGTCGTGCGCCACGCTCTTTTCCTGAAGCACTTTCATCTTATCGTCAAAGCCATGATTGACCAGCCGACCCGGCACGTCGGGACTGATGTTCATCCGGAAGCCGTTGTCGATGCTGACCTGATCCGTCAGGAGGATCACGGTGCGCCCGCGGCCGTTGGAGTAGATGTTGATGTCGTTCGGCTTATTTCGGAGGGTCACATCCTGCGCCATCTTCAGCGCGAAGCGTTGGAGCGCACGGGATACGCTCTCCACCCGCGTCTGGCCGATGCCGGTTGCGCCGTCCGCGGAGAAATCCTGAAAGGCGCTGAAATTGATGGCCTCGCCCGCCCGCGACGGCAGCAGCGTTCCGCCGGCGTTTATGATGTCCGCGCCGTCCATAATGGCATAAAAGGGGTTGGCCATCTGCTGGATGGTGGCGTTGTGGGTCGCGGTGGAGTTCATCATGTATGGGCGGAACTTCTCCTGATACATCTGCTCGGAGATCTCCATGCCGAAGTCGTGGAAGTCATCGATGACGTTAGGCATATTCCATCCGATTGAGCCGCCGGGGTTTATGATCTTCCGATAGGCCGCCTCCAGCCCGCCGGGCTGCTTATCCGCCTCACCGGAGAGAATGGCGTCCCGCGCCTTGTTGGCCTCATCCTTCGTGATGAACTGACGGTCCACCACCTCCATCGTAAGCTCCATCAGGCGATTAAGACCGTTTTTCAGGTCATCATCGGCTCTGTGGGCAGCCTCCTCGGGGGAGAGACCCATATTGTCGGTATAGTGCTTACTGCGCGTCTCGCGGAAGATGCGCTCCCCGTTCTCTACATCGTGATTGGAGCGGGATTCGGCCAGCATGACCAGCGAGACGACCTCTTCGTTGTGGTATTTCGCCTCGGGGGTGTCTCCGAGGTCGATGAGCTGCCACATCCAGCGACGCGCGCTTATACGCGCCTGCACCTTGTCGCCGAAGGCGTCCTTGAAGAGCCGCCGGGAGGTTTCCTCAAAGATTTGATCCCGGTGTGCGCTCTCCGAGGCGATCTTGGCCACGATGTTGCGGCACTTCTGAGAGTACGCATACCGCCGCTCCATCGCCTCCGGATTGTCGAGCAGCGAGGGCTTGAAGTCCTTATACATCTTCTGGACGATTCGCATATCCCGGCGCAGTGCTTCCTGAAGCTGCTCACCGGTGGGGTGCGGGTCGGCAATCGGCCCGATGTTCGGAAGGTCGCGGTGCGGTGCGGGGCCTGTAAGCTCATACTCGCGCTGCGCCTGCGCCGCTGCCACGTTCACCGGCACGCCCTGCCGGATCAGAGTGCGCATTTTGCTGTGCAGGGTGTCATAAGTTCCCATTATATACTCCTCCTGTTTCTTTGGCGGATATTGCCTTTCTGCTTATCATACACCACAGACCACCCTTTTGTCTCGAAAAATTTGAAAAAATCGCGTCGGTTTTTGGGAATTTCCCGTTATGCCACACCCGGCGCGAAAGGGGAAACGGCGTGAAATTCTGCGGCAATCATTCCGGTTGTTTGGTACATTCGGGTTAAGAAAATTGAAGTTTTGCACAAAAACACGCCGCTTTTCCATGTGAAAAGTGCTGATTTTCCGAAGAGAAGGTTGCAATGCGGCCTCGGATGTGGTACGGTAATAGCGGAACAAAAAGCACACGCGCTTCGACGCGGAAAAACAGGAGGTACGTCTATGAAGTATCCTACAACCGGCAGCGAGGTCTATGTGAGCCTGAACCTGTCCAACACGATGCTCGCCGGCATCGGCAAGGGGACGATTACGCGCGAGGAGGTCTCCGCCAGCTATCTCAAGCGGCTGTTCGCAGAGCATGGTGTCATCGTCTCGGCCAAGCCGGAGCAGCGGCGGCTGCTGGAGATCGTCAACGAGCGGTATGATTTGGAGCTGGAGATCCCCGATACGCTGAAGCTCTTCCAGCTCACGGAGGAGCATCGGCGGCTGGTGGTCATCAGTGTCACCGGGCTGCGGCGCAAGAACGGCTCGCTTCTGCCGGAGTACAGCGAGGAGGAGTTTAACGAGGCGACGTTCAATTTCGTGAAATACTACGTGCAGGGCGTGCATTACGACACGCTGGTCGAGGAAAACAAGAAGCTGAAATTCGAGCTGGAGCAGGAGCTGGAATGGCATCACCGCACCGATAATTGAGCGCGGAGAGAGCATAGACCGCACCCACGGCAAGCCGTGGGTGCGGTGTGTTATGTGAACTGTTTAACCGAAATATTTCTCCTTGAAGGGGACATTTTCGACCGTGAAGGTGCGGCCGCGCAGGTAGTTCAGAATGCCTGCATCGGTCGGGAGGTCGAACGTGAGGCGGTAGGCGTACAGCGCCTGCCGCGTCTCGCCGTAGCGGCGGTTCACGTCGCCGCGGCCGTATTTGCCGTCGCCTAAAAGCGGGCAGCCGAGGTCGGCCATCGTGGCGCGTATTTGGTGGGTGCGCCCTGTCTCAAGGCCGATTTCCAGCAGGCTCAGCTCACCGCGGCTTTCCAGCACGCGGTAGTCGGTGACGGCGGTCTTGCCGCCGGGGATGGGGCGGTGGTAGACGGCGACCTGCTTTTTCTTTTCGTCCTTCAGGAGAAAGCACTCCGCGCGCCCCTGCGTGGCCTTGGGACGACCGACGGTGACGCAGAGATACCGCTTGTCCAGCTCGCGGTCGCGTATCTTCGCGTTCAGGATGCGGAGCGTCTCTGCGTCCTTGGCGGCGATGACGATGCCGCCTGTGTTGCGGTCGATACGGTTGCACAGGGCCGGGGTGAAGGCGTTCTCCCACTTGGGATTCCACTCGCGCTTTTGGTAGAGGTACGCCTGAATGTGGTTGATGAGCGTGTTGACCTTTTCCGTCTCGTCGGCGTGGACGACCAGCCCCTGCGGCTTGTCCGCCAAGAGGAGATGCTCGTCCTCGTACAGCACCGTCAGGTGCGGCTTGAAGAGGGTGAGGAACATATTTTCCTCGGAGGGTTTGTCAAAGAACTCGTCGTTGATATACAATTGTAGAGTATCGCCCTCCTGCAGCCGCTGGTCGCGTTGGGCGCGGCCGCCGTTGACCTTGACGCGTTTGGTGCGGATATACTTCTGCGCCAGTGCCGCAGGCAGCAGCGGAAGCGCCTTGGACAAGAAGCGATCCAGCCGCTGCCCGGCGTCGTTTTTTTTGATGGTCATTTCGCGCACAAAAACGCCCTCCCCTCCCAAAGCTCCCTTCTATTCTATCGTGTTTTCGAAAAAAGTCAAAATATTTGTGAGAAAATGTTTGACAAGGGGTAGGGTGTCGGCTATAATATTACTCGTGTCATTGCGAGGTGTACTATGCGTTTGAACGTAAACAAGCTGCTGCATACCCCTGATGCGCAGGAGGAAGCGCGGTTCGAGATGGATCTTTCCGACTTGGATTTCGGCGCCTCGAAGCCTGTCTGCCGCCCGGTTGTTGTGGACTGCCGGCTGCGGAATCGAGCGGGATTGCTGCTTTGCGAAATGCGGATGGCCACCACGATGCACTGTGTTTGTGATCGGTGCGGTGAGGAATACGACGCGGAGAAGTCCGTCAGCTACAACTGCGTGTTGGCGCAGGAGCGGCAGTCGGACGAGAGCGACGAGATCATCGTGCTGGAGGACGACGAGGTGGATCTGGAGGCGTTGGCGAGGGACGCTTTCATCCTTGATATGGACACGAAATTCCTCTGCTCGGAGGACTGCAAGGGTCTGTGTGCCGGGTGCGGCGCGAACCTGAACCGGGAGGGCTGCCGCTGCAAAAGGGCGGTTGACCCGAGGCTGGCCAAGCTGGCGCAGCTATTGCAGTCGGACGAGGGGTAAAATATTACATCGCTGCTCAGGCAGTTAAGACCAAGGAGGTGTCAACATGGCAGTCCCTAAGGGAAAAGTATCCAAGCAAAGACGCAATAAGAGACGTTCTTCCGTATGGAAGCTGGCAGCTCCCACACTGGTGGCGTGCGCCAAGTGCGGCGCGCTGCATCTCCCCCACAGAATGTGCCCGGAGTGCGGCAGTTATAACGGCCGCGAGGTCAAGGTCGTCAAGTCTGTGGCGGCGGACAAGTAAGTTCTTTTGTGCCTTTGCAGGAGGGAAGCATAGCTTCCCTCCTGTTTTTCGCATTTCTTTCGGAAAAGTCGATTTTGGGGGTTGACAAGCGGGGGAGGGGTGTGCTATATTGGGCAAGCTGTTTTTTGCAGACAGCGAGCCACGCAGAAAAAATGTCGAGAATATGTAAAAAATAACTTGACAAGATAGCAGGTATGTGGTAAAGTAATGA
>CAVGSO010000027.1:0-21442 GCA_963631875.1 Firmicutes bacterium CAG:341
ATAGCATAAAAATAATGGTAGGCACTTTCGTGTCTACCATTATTTTATCACTTCAGGTTCGCCATCAGGCTTTTTTATTTTCCCGTTATCTCTGTCAGCACATCGGCGCACTCCGGGAGCGTCAGCAGCGCGCGGCGAATGCCGAAGTGCGCGCCGAGGTCGAGCTTGCGCCGCAATGTGTCGCCATCGTCGAGCAGGACGAAGCGGGAATCTCCGCCGCGGCGGTAGGTGAAATAACGCACACCCAGCTCCCCGGAATAAAACACGGTACGTCCCGCCATCAGGCAGCGGAGCTGGTCGTCGGTGAGGTACGTCCCCTCCCCGCCGTCGAGCGGCAGGGGAAAATCCATCCGCAGCCGCTGCGCGTCCAGCACGATGCGCTCCGCATCGAGCGTGCGCACTGCACCCTCCAAATGCTCCCGCAGGCTGCCGCGTGTCGGCGAGGTGTTCACCAGCACCCGACTCCCCGGCGCGGCTCGCGCGTCCTGCTCATGCACCCACAGCTCGTACCCGGCGCGGTGCAGCGGCCGTGCCAGCGTCGCCGCGAGGGTCGGCGCGGGAAACGGCACGACGACACCGCGATAGCGGCGGCGTTGACACTCCTGCATGAGCGCGTCGGCGGTACGCTCTGCACACCGTCCCATCGAGGCGGTGAGCAGCAGCAAGCCGCCGCATACGCGGCGTGAAAGCGGCAGGGCGCACAGCGCACCCTCCCCGTCCAGCCGATAGACGGCGCGGACAGGCATCATGCCCTGCGGCACGGTGTCCTCCGCGCCGCAGGCGAGAAACAGCTCCACCGCCGCACACCCCCCTTGTTTTTCCGCCCCCTGCGTGGTAGAATATCCATATCACTTCTATGAAAGGAGGCGCGCTGATATGCGCCTTTCCATGCGCCCGGCGCGGGTGTTTTCCGACTATACGCGCCTCTCGCCCGCCTACCTGACGTCGCGCGGCGTTCGGCTGCTGCTGTGCGACCTCGACTATACCCTTGCGCCGAAGTCGCAGGGTGAGCCGGATGAGACGCTGCACCGCTGGCTTAAGGCGATGCGCACCTCCGGCATCACGGTGGTGATCCTCTCGAACAACCGCAGCGGCGCACGGGTGGAGCGCTTCTGCCGTGAGCTGGGTATCTCCTACGAGGGACACGCCGGGAAGCCGTCCCGAAAGGGCTTCCGCCGCGCCATATCGCGCTGCGGCGTGACCGCCGGGGAGACGGCCATGCTCGGCGACAAGCTGCTGACGGATATGCTGGGTGCAAACCGCGCGGGCGTTTTGCCCCTGATGGTCGAGCCGCTGGGCGGCCCGAAGGGCGCGTGGAATCGCTTCCTGCACGTCCTGCAGCGGCCTTGGAAGGCGGCAGCGCGAGAAAATTACGAAGAAGCCTAACTTTTTCCACAGAAACACTTGCCAAATGGCGGAATATCATGTAGAATATATAAGGTCGTTTTTTGGCTGACATTATTTATTCAGAGGGAATGGAGATATTCCCTCATATACAATGGGAGGAATATCAATATGGCAACGATTACCGCCGGTGATTTCAGAAACGGAAAGACCTTCGAGATGGATGGAAAGGTCATGCAGGTCGTGGAGTTCCAGCACGTCAAGCCCGGCAAGGGCGCAGCCTTTGTGCGCACGAAGATGCGCAACGTGGTGACGGGCGCAGTGACCGAGACGTCCTTCAACCCCACCGCCAAGTTCGAGGAGGCGTTTGTGGATCGCCGTGACATGGAGTACAGCTACAACGATGGCGACCTGTACTACTTCATGGATCAGGAGACGTATGACATGATCCCCTTGAACAAGGAGCTGCTGGGCGATGCGTTCCGCTTCGTGACTGAGAACACCGTGTGCAAGGTGCTGAGCTACAAGGGCAACGTCTTCGGCTTGGAATGCCCCAACTTTATGGAGCTTGAGGTCACGGAGACCGAGCCGGGTTTGGCCGGCAACACCGCCACCAACACCCTCAAGCCCGCCACCGTGCAGACCGGCGCGGAGGTCAAGGTGCCTCTGTTCATCAACATCGGCGACAAGATCACCATCGACACCCGCACCGGCGAATATCTGGGTCGCGCCAAGTAAGTAAACCGACAACCGACCGTGCAGAAAGGAGCTATTATGGAGATCTCTGAAAAGGTAGCATATCTGAAAGGACTGGCCGAGGGGCTGAATTTGGACACCGACACCAAGGAGGGCAAGCTCATCGCCGCCATCATCGACGTGCTGGACGATATGGCGGAGAAATTCGCCGAGGTCGATGACGAGCTGTGCGACGTGGAGGACGGTCTGGACGCCGTCAGCGACGATCTGAGCGACGTGGAGGAGACACTGTACTTCGCTTTGGACGACGATGATGACGAGGACGAAGACGACGAAGAGGAGTGCTTCATGACCACCTGCCCCGAGTGCGAGGAGGAGGTCTACTTCGATGAGTCTGTGCTGGAGGACGGCGAAGTCGTCTGCCCCAACTGCGGCGCGAAGCTGGAGTTCGACCTGAGTGACCTTGTCGGCGACGAGGACAGCGACGAGGACTGATCCCCTCTCCCCTACCGTGTGAAACAAAAAGTGTCTGTCTCTTCCGGAGGCAGACACTTTTGACGTATCGAAGCATCCGCTCTGCACGCAAGGCCGCGTTAGGGGTTGCCTTGCACGGAAAAAAGCGGTATAATACAGAGTACTACACTTTGCGCTCCGCGCAAAGACCGATTTGAGGTACGCAAATGAAAACTGAGGAAAAGCTGAACATGACCATGCTCTGCGACTTCTACGAGCTGACGATGGGCAACGGCTACTTTGAGACAGGCTACAAGGACCGCATCACCTACTTCGACGTATTTTTCCGCAAGGTGCCGGACGGCGGCGGCTTCGCCATTGCCGCCGGGCTGGAGCAGCTCATTGAGTACATCGAACACCTGCACTTCACCGAGGAGGACATTGCCTACCTGCGCAGCCGCAAGCTCTTCAGCGAGGCATTTTTGGACTACCTGCGCCATTTCCGCTTCACCGGGGACATCTACGCCATCCCGGAGGGGACACCCGTCTTCCCGAAGGAGCCGATCGTCATCGTCCGCGCCCCGGCCATTGAGGCACAGCTCATCGAGACGTTCACGCTCCTGACCATCAACCACCAGAGCCTGATCGCCACGAAGGCCAACCGCATCACGCGGGCGGCTAAGGGGCGCACCGTGCTGGAATTCGGCTCTCGCCGCGCGCAGGGCGCGGACGCGGCCATCGTCGGTGCGCGGGCGGCCTACATCGGCGGCTGCGCCGGGACGGCCTGCACCATCTCCGACGAGCTGTACGGCGTTCCCGCCGGCGGCACGATGGCGCATGCCTGGGTGCAGATGTTCGACAACGAATACGAGGCGTTCAAGCGTTACTGCGAGATCTACCCCACCAACGCCACGCTGCTCGTGGACACCTACAACACCCTCAAATCGGGCGTTCCCAACGCCATCCGCGCGTTCAACGAGGTCTTGAAGCCGCTGGGCATCACCAAGTGCGGCATCCGCCTTGACTCCGGCGACTTGGCCTACCTGACACAGAAGGCGCGGCGAATGCTGGACGACGCGGGCTGGACGGAATGTAAAATTTCCGTCTCCAACTCGCTGGACGAGTATCTCATTCAGGATATGCTTTTGCAGGGTGCACAGATCGACCTCTTCGGCGTGGGCGAGCGGCTCATCACCGCCAAGTCCGAGCCGGTCTTCGGCGGCGTGTATAAGCTGGTGGCCATCGAAGAGCCGGACGGCACGGTGCTGCCCAAGATCAAGGTCAGTGAGAACGTGGAGAAGATTACCGTTCCGCACTTCAAGAAGGTCTACCGCCTCTATGGCCGCGACACGGGCAAGGCCATTGCCGACTACCTCACCGTCCACGATGAGACGGTGGACGACACCAAGGAGCTGACCATCTTCGACCCGACGGCCACGTGGAAGCGCAAGAGCGTCTACAACTTCGTGGCCAAGGAGCTGCTCGTCCCCATCTTCCTCGGCGGCAAGCGCGTCTATGAATGCCCCTCGCTCGAGGAAATCAAAACCTACTGCACCCGGCAGGTCGATACCCTTTGGGCGGAGGTCAAGCGGTTCGATTATCCGCATAAATACTACGTTGACCTCTCCGACAAGCTCTGGGAGATCCAGCAGTGTCTGCTGCGCACCTCTCAGCACTGAAGCTGAGATAAGCCACCGAGAAATCCCTTGAAAGGAGGCTCACCCGTGAAAAAGCCCCGCGTACAACAAAGAACAGAACGCCGTATCTCCGCCGCGCTTCGGCTCGTGCTGGTGGCGGTGCTGCTCGTGGCGCAGATCTCGCTGGTGTTCCTCCTCAGTCTGCTCCTAAAGCAGCGCATGGCGCTGGCCTACACGGCGCTGGAGCTGCTGGCGGCGGTGGTCGCCATCGGCATTTGGACACGACCCGGCGCAACGAGCTACAAGGTCGGATGGATCATGCTCGTGCTGTTCGTCCCGGTGGTGGGCGTAATCTTATACCTCCTGTGGAACGGTGCAAGCCCCTCCAAGCGGCTGTCGCTGAAAAAGCTGCCCCGACCGCAGGAGACGATCGCGCAGCAGGAGCAAGCCAAGGCGTCGCTTGAGCGTCTGCGTCAGACGATGCCGCAGTGGTATCCCACGGCCTCGCTCCTTGCCAACCGGGGCTTTGCCGTCTACCGCAATACCGCCGTGCGCTATCTCCCCAGCGGCGAGGCGTACCTCAACACCATGCTGGACGATTTGGAACACGCGGAGCGGTTCATCTTCCTTGAGTACTTCATCATGGCCGAGGGCGCGATTTGGGAGCGGCTTTCCGACATCTTCTGCCGCAAGAGCGCACAGGGCGTGGAGGTCAAGCTCATTTTTGACGATTTCGGCAGCATGATGCGCCTCCCCGGCGAAAAGGTGGACATCCTCCGCCGCGCCGGCGTGGAGGTGCTGGTCTTCAACCCCGTCCACCACTACGTCAACCGCCTCTACTTCAACTACCGCGACCACCGCAAGATCACCTGTATCGACGGCGACGTGGCCTACACCGGCGGCGCGAATATCGCCGACGAATACGCCAACCTAATTGAACGCTTCGGCTACTGGAAGGACTGCGGCGTGCGCTTGGAGGGCGAGGGCGTCTGGGGTCTGACGCGCGAATTCATCTATATGTGGGAGCGCATGGGCGGCGAAATGCACCGCGAACACGACTACTACCGTCCCGCCCACCTCCTCCCCGCGCAGGGCTTCTGCCAAACGCTGGTGGACGGGCCGGACGACAACCCCGCCACCACCGCAGAGGATCTCTTCCTCCAGCTCATCACGCGAGCGAAGCACTCCGTCTGCGTCACCACCCCCTATCTCGCCATCGACGAGGCGATGATCAAGGCGCTCTGCCTCGCCGGGGACAGCGGCGTGGACGTGCGGCTGCTCATGCCCGGCATCCCCGACCACCGCTTTGCCTACATGGTCGCGGAGAGCTACTTCACGGAGCTGCTCGCGCACCATGTGAAGATATATACCTTTACGTCCGGCCTCCTGCATGGGAAAACGGCGATGGCGGATCGTGAAATTGCCTTCGTCGGCTCGGTGAATATGGACTACCGCAGCTTCCAGCTCCACTTTGAGTGCGGCGAGGTGCTGTACGGCGTTCCGGCCATTGAGGCCATCTTGCAGGACATGGATACCATCACAGACAAGAGCGCGCCAATGACGCCCCAGCGTATCGCCGAGCGGTCGCTGCTGCGCCGTGCCTTGGGCAAGGCACTGCGCCTCTTCGCCATGTGGATGTAGGAGGGAGAACATCTTGGCCTGCTATATCTTCGGCGCGGGCAGCTTTTACGGTCTGCCCCGCCCCATCGAAAAAAACGACCTCGTCCTCGCCGCCGACGGCGGCTGGCGCGTCTGCCAGTCTCTCGGCCTTACGCCCGACCTCCTGCTGGGCGACTTTGACTCCCTCGGTGAAATCCCGGTATTCGACCACATCCTCCGCCTCCCTGTCGAGAAGGACGACACGGATATGCTCCGCGCCGTCAAGGAGGGGTTAGCGCGCGGCGAGCGGGAATTTCACCTCTTGGGCGGCATGGGCGGACGGCGCAGCGACCACACCGTCGCCAATATGCAGACGCTGGCCTACCTCGCTGTCCACGGTGCGAGGGGCTGGCTCTACGGTGACGGTGAACGCTATACCGCCATCTGCGGCGCGGACTCACTGACGCTTGAAAAGCGCGACGCGGGCATTCTGTCCGTCTTCTGCCTCGGTGCGGATGCCCGCGGCGTGACCATCGAGGGCGCGCAGTACGAGCTGAAAAACGCGGCGCTGACGGCGTTTTTCCCCTTGGGCGTCAGCAATCATTTTATAGGCAAGACGGTGCGTATCTCGCTTGAGCGCGGCTGCCTGCTGATAGGAATTTCAAATAAGGAGTGACTGATATGAAGAAAACGACCACAAAGCTGCTCGCGCTTTTCCTCGCAATGGCACTGTCCCTCTCCCTCGCGGCGTGCGGGAGCAACACCGACACCTCCGCCAAGACCGACAAGGTCACGCTGCCCGTGACCGACGGCGCAACTATCGGCGACGGCGCGACAACCATCACGGTGGAGGTGACGGACGCAGATGGCAAGTCTATTACCTTTACAGTGAACACCGATGAGGAAACCGTCGGTGCGGCACTGCTCTCGCTGGGCATTATCGCAGGCGACACCACCGAATATGGCCTGTACGTCAAGACGGTCAACGGCGTGACGGCGGATTACGACACCGACGGCAGCTACTGGGCGTTCTATATCGACGGCGAGTACGCCATGACCGGGGTGGATGCCACTACCATCGAGGCCGGGAAGACCTACACCTTCCGCGTTGAGACGATCGAAGGATAAAGTCTTTCTCCTTTACAGGCAAATCAATGAGCCGTTGTAGGAGGCGGCGTCCTCGACGCCCCACACGACAATCCCTCAGTCACGGCTAACGCGCCGTACCAGCTCCCTTTACACAAAGTGAGCCAAAAAGCAGTAAAAAAGAACCTCTCACGAGGTTCTTTTTTACTGCTTATAACGTCCTTCCACCTGTTTGAGCAAGGAGGTCGGCCAGCGTCACGCTGTCGAGATACTCGTTGATGATCTCATCCAACCGCTGCCACATCGGCAGTGTCGTACACTCCCCGGCGCGGGGACACTGGTTTTCCTCGTCCTCCAAGCAGGCCACCGGGGCAAGCGACCCTTCGGCGATCCGCAAGATCTCACCCACAGAATAGTCGGCGGTCGGGCGCGTCAGCCGATAGCCGCCGCATTTGCCCCGCACACCGCCGACCAGTCCGCCCTTGGCGAGACTGCCGATGATGCTCTCCAAATATTTTTCCGAAATTCCCTGCCGCTCGGCGATGGTCGGCAGAGAGATATGACCCTCCTCGCGGCTCTTCGCCAGCTCCAGCATGACGCGCAGCGCATACCGCCCCTTCGTGGACACAAGCATGGCTACCTCCCCTTTCGTTTCAGCTTACCATATGCATAGTATATCACTATGCTTTTGAAAACGCAAGGGTGAAAACTATTCTTCGCGCAAGATATTTATCCGCCGAGGTACGCCTTGCGGATGGCGTCGCTCTCCAGCAGCTCCGCGCCGCTGCCCTCGGTGACGATGCGCCCCGTCTCGAGCACGTAGGCTCTGTCGGCCACAGCCAGCGCCGCCTGCGCGTTCTGCTCGACGAGCAGGATGGTCGTGCCGTCGGCGTGCAGTTGACGGACGATCTCGAAGATCTGCTCCACAAGCAGCGGCGCAAGACCCATCGACGGCTCATCCAGCATCAGCAGCTTGGGATGGCTCATCAGCGCACGTCCCATCGCCAGCATCTGCTGTTCGCCGCCGGAGAGCGTCCCGGCCACCTGCTTGCGCCGCTCCTTCAGGCGCGGGAAGCGTTCATACACGTTCTCCAAATCTTTGGAGAGGTCGCCGCCGCGGCAGTAGCCGCCCATGTCGAGGTTTTCCTGCACCGTCATGTGCTGGAAAATGCGCCGTCCCTCCGGCACAAGTGCCATGCCGCGCCCGACCAGCTTGTGGCCGGGGACGTGGCGCAGCTCCTCGTCCAGAAAGCGTACGCTCCCGGTGCGGCTGTGCAGCATTCCGGCCACGGTGTTGAGCGTCGTGGATTTGCCCGCGCCGTTCGCGCCGATGAGCGTCACTACCTCGCCCTGCTCCACGTGGAAGGAGACGTCCTTGACCGCGTGGATGCTGCCGTAATACACGTTGATGTTCTCCACCTTCAGCACACAGCTCATGACGCCGCCTCCCTCTTCTTGCCTAAGTACGCCTCGATGACCGCCTCGTTGCGCTGGATGTCCTCCGGCGTTCCCTTGGCGATGATATGGCCGAAATTCAGCACGCAGATACCTTCGCAGATGTTCATGACCAAGTTCATGTCATGCTCGATGAGCAGCACGGCGATTTGGAACGTGTCGCGTATCTTGCGGATGTTCTCCATCAGCTCCGCCGTCTCCGAGGGGTTCATGCCCGCCGCCGGCTCGTCCAGCAGCAGCAGGCAGGGGTTGGAGGCCAACGCCCGCAGTATTTCCAGCCGCCGCTGTGCGCCGTAGGGCAGCGAGGCGGCGCGCTCGTCGGCGTGTTCCTCCATGTGGAAGATGCTCAGCAGCTCCTCTGTCCGCTCGCGGGCAATACGCTCCTCGCGGGCATAGCGCGGGAAGTGGAAAATGCTCCCGCCGAGGCCGTAGCGCACGGAGTCGTTCATGGCGACCATCAAATTCTCCGCCACCGTCAGCTCGTTGAAAAGGCGGATGTTTTGGAATGTCCTTGCGATGCCCGCACGGTTCACCTGCGAGGTCGTCATGCTGTGGGTGTCCTTGCCGTCGAGCAATATCGCGCCCGCCGTCGGCTGGTACACCTTCGTCAGCAGGTTGAACACGGTGGTCTTCCCTGCTCCGTTCGGGCCAATCAGCCCGGCGATCTCCGTCCGACCGATGGTCAGGTCGAAATCCTCCACGGCCTTCAGTCCGCCGAACGTAACGCCCAGGCCCACGCATTCCAGCACCGGGGACTTGTCCGCGTCCCGCTCCGGCAGGAGCACACTCGTCTGCCGCTTGACCATCTTCGTCTTCATCTTCGTTGTCATAGCGCCGCACGCTCCTTTCGCTTCAGGGTCAGCTTCTCACGCAGAGAGGTGAAAAACTGCTTCATGGCCGGGTTGTTCGTCGCCTGCATGACGAGGATCAGCACGATGGCGTAGACCAGCATACGGTAGTCGGCCACCTCGCGCAGTGCCTCGGGCAGCACCGTCAGCACCACAGCGGAGATGATCGAGCCGGGGACGCTGCCCATACCGCCCAGCACCACGATGACCAGTATCTCGATGGACATATTGTAGTCAAAGGTCGCCGCCTTGATGTTCGCCAGTGAATGGCCGTACAGCACCCCGGCGCACCCTGCAAAGAACGCCGCAATGACGAACACTGCCAGCTTGTACCGCGTCACGTTCAGTCCCACGGACTCCGCCGCGATACGGTTATCACGAATGGCCATGATGGAGCGTCCGTACTTGGACCGCTTGAGGTTCAGCATGACCGTCACCGTCAGAAGCACCAGCACCGCGCCGTAGGGCAGCAGCTCCTTCGCGCCGGCGTAGACGGCGGTGGTGTTCAGACCCAGCGCGCCGCCGGTAAAATCGAGGTTGGTGATGACGTTCTTGATGATCTCGCCGCAGGCCAGTGTCACGATGGCCAGATAGTCACCCCGCAGCCGCAGGGCAGGCAGTCCCACCAGAAGTCCGAAGACCGCCGCCGTCAGTCCCCCGGCGATCATGCTCACGGGGAGACGCACCACGAGGGGCAGCGGCGTTTCCGCCAGTGCGATGGCCACGAGACAGCCGGAGAACAGCCCCACGGACATAAAGCCCGCGTGTCCCAAGCTCAGCTCACCCAAAAGGCCGACCACCAAGTTCAGCGACACCGCCATGACAATGTAAACCGATGTTGGCAGAAGCATATTCGTTACCTGCCGCGTCAAATGTCCGGTGTAGAGCAGCACGCTCACCACGACGAATGCCGCCGCCACCGCGGCCACGGTGATCAAATCGCTCCGCCGCCGTTTTGCCTGTGTCAGTTGCATTTTCATCACCTCACACCTTCTCCTGCTGCGGCTTGCCCAGCAGACCCGTGGGCTTCACCACCAGCACCGCCACCAGCACGGCGAACACGATCGCGTCCGCCCACAGCGTGGAGATATATGTCTTGGAGAGCTGCTCAATCAGCCCCAGCAGAATACCGCCCAGCATCGCCCCGGGAATCGAGCCGATACCGCCGAAGACCGCCGCCGTAAACGCCTTGATGCCGGGCATTGCGCCCGTCGTCGGCTTGATGTAAACGTAGGTCATGCCGTAGAAGATACTGGCGAACGCCGCCAGCGCAGAGCCGATGGCAAACGTCAGCGTGATCGTCTTGTCCACGCTGATGCCCATCAGCGTCGCGGCCTCCTTGTCCTCCGACACGGCGCGCATGGCCTTGCCCAGTGTCGTCTTGTCGATGAAGAGCGTCAGTGCCACCATCAGCACCGCCGTCACCGCCAGCGTCAGCAGCGTGATCCCGTCCACCTGCACGCCGCCGATCGTCAAGATCGGCAGCTTCACCAGCGTCGGGTACGCCATCTGCTGTGAGCCGAAGATAAGCAGCGCGGCGTTTTGCAGCAGGTAGCTCACGCCGATGGCCGTAATCAGCACGCTCAGCGGCGGTGCCTGCCGCAGCGGCTTGTAGGCCAGAAATTCGATGACCACGCCCAGCAGTGCGCACACCACAATGCTGACGACGATCGTCACCCACGGAGAAAATCCCATCTGCGCCACCGCCACAATGCCGCTGTACGCACCCACCATGATCACGTCGCCGTGAGCAAAGTTCAGCATTTTGGCGATACCGTAGACCATCGTGTAGCCCAGCGCGATAAGGGCGTAGATACTGCCGAGGCCCAGTCCGCTAATCAATGTCTGTATCAAGTTTGTCATAATCGTCATCCCTTTAGGTCATTTGCGCCGCTTCGCGCGTCCCTCCGGCACGGTGCCGGAGGGACGTGGGAGCTTGAGAGTAAGGTAGGTAGAAAGAAAGCTGTGTTATGCCGCACTGTCTGTGCTGTCAGCACTGTCAGCGGTCTCCGCCGCGTCCTGACCGAACAGCGTACCCACGCCGTCTCTGTAGAGGATGGCGCTGGCGGCCTTGTTGGTGTTGCCGTCTGCGTTCCAGGTCATCGTCCCGGTCACGCCCTTGACGCTCAGGGAGGTCATCACCGCGGCCAGATCCGCACCGGAGGTGCTGCCGCCCGCAGCCTCGACGGCAGCCTTGATCACGTACACCGCGTCGTAACCGTCGGCGGCGAACTGGTCGGGCGTTGCGCCGTAGGCTGCCTCATAGGCCTTGACGAAGGACTGCACGTTCTCCTCGGTGGAGTCGGCTGCAAACGGGGTCATCATCAGCACGTTGTCGGCGATCGTCACATCCTGACTGACCTTGCCGAGAATGCCGTCCAGACCGTCGCCGCCGAAGAAGTAGACGTCAGAGGCGAACTTGCCCTTGGCTTGGGTCAGGAACGTGGAAGCCTCTTCCGCGTAGATGGGGATAAACACGACCTTGACGCCGGAGGCCACCAGCGCATTCACCTGCGTGGAGAAGTCGGTGGAGGTCGCGGCCGTGAAGGTCTGCGTCTCCTTGATGGTCACACCGATCTTCTGGCACTCGGCCACGAAAGAGGCGTACAGGCCGGCGGAGTAGTCGTTATCGCTCTGATAGAACACGCCCACCTCGGTGGCAAGGCCGTTCTCCTTCAGGTAGTCCGCCGCGGCAGTGCCCTGATAGGAATCGTAGAAGCAGATGCGGAACGCCTTGTCGTTGCCGTCGATGCACTTATCGGCAGACCCGGTCGTCTCCATGACCAGCACATCGTCCGCCTTCGCCGCCGTCACAACGGAGGCCGACTCACCGGACAGCACGCCGCCCAAAGAGACGTTCATGCCCCAGTCCATCAGCTTGCCGTAGGCCGCCACTGCGCTCTCGGGGTCACCCTGAGAATCTTGGAAGTTCAGCTCAAGCTGCTTGCCGTCCACGCCGCCCGCGGCGTTGATCTCCTTGACGGCCAGCTCCGCACCGTTCTGAACGGACAGACCGTAGTTGGCATAGCTGCCCGTCAGAGGGCCGACGCCGCCGATCTTAATGGTCTCGGCCGTGCTGTCACTGCTGCTGTCGGCAGAGGAAGTACCGCTGTCGCTGCTACTGCTGCCGCAGGCCACGAGGCTAAATGCCATCACACAGGCCATGAGCATTGCAAATACTCTCTTTTTCATCTTGGTTGTCTCCTTTTCATTGCGTTTTTTTGTTGCGGTTCCCCTCCGTTTTCACGAAGGTATACAAAAAAGCGGCCTCCGCCGATGGCGGAGGCCGCTTCGCTGTATCATGCTTCAGCGTGTCGTGCGGCGGTCCGTACCAAGGGCGTATGCTCGTCGTCTACTACGGCGACAAGCAGTGCGCAAATAATAATAATGGACGCAATAATTGCGCCCAGTACGGACAGGGCGAGCGCGCAGGCGACGACGGCGGCGCAGCAGAAAGCAGCACCGACGCAGGCGGCGGTCACGGTCGTATGCATCATTTTGTTCATCATCTTGGTCATCGTGTCCGCCTCCTTTCGTCTCAAACAAGTTGGGCATATTTTAGCAAAGTCGTCCCCGGAAGTCAACCGCCTTTTCGCAAAAAATCTCATCATATCGCACAAAACGACACGGTGTGTTTTGTGCATCTTACCTAAAATGGCGCACGGCATTTCGCTAAAATACCTCGGGTCGCTCTCTTAGCTGTGCATCTGCGGCGGCCTGACGAAGCTGCGTCATCGAGCAAATATCGCCCTGCTCCCACAGCGCCGCCTGCATCTGCGGCGAGAGCGAGTAAAAGTAGTTGTAAGCCCCGGCCTCATTGTTCAGCAGGTCGGTGAGCGTTTCGTATCGCATAAAAAACACCTCCGCCCATAGTCTGCGCGGAGGTGCTGCGTTTATGCATCGCTTATGTTTCAAACCGTCTTTTCAAAGTAAAAGCTCGTCTCGTCCTCCCCGCTGGGACGCATGGAGGCGGCGAGCATCCGGCGCGAGGCTTCGTTCTCCTTGAAGCACCGCGCCACCACCCGCGCCGCGCCGAGGTGATAGAGCGCCCAGTCGGCGGCGGCGGCAAACGCCTCCGTGCCGTAGCCGTGTCCGGCGTAGGCCGGGGCGATACGGCAGCCCAGCTCGAAGCCGCCCCGGAAATCGGGGCGGTACAAGACCGCCTCGCCGATAAAAGCGCCCTCAAGCCGCACGGCAAAATTCACGGCGTGGCGGGCGGCGAAGTCCGCCTTGGCGACCGAGAGAAAATAGTCCTCCGTCAGCGGTGCGTCACCCAGATCGTCGCGGTAATCGTACCCCCACCAACGGTTTCGCGCATCGTCGAGGCACAGGGCGTTGTACGCCTCCCGGTCACCTTGGCGCAGCGGCGTAAGCGTCAGACGCTCGGTTTTCAGCGTGGGAACGCGCCGCAGCCCGTCCAGCTCCGTCCCGACGTCAAGCCGCACCTTGCCGCACAGCGCCGCGGGCAGGTATTGCAGCTTCGAGGTGCGCAGCCCCTTGTCGCGGGCGTCGTCCTCGCGGTTGCACCACACGCAGTCGCTGCCGTAATGCGCGGCAAACGACTGCACCAGCGCGGGGTACGCCCCGGCGTGGGAATAGAGTCCCTTTTCGATGTGATTGACGAGCGTCGACCCGCACTTTTCCGCAAGGCACACGGCCACGAGCCGCTCCTCCGCGACGATCCCTCCGGCGCGGAACCAGCCATATCGCAATAGCGAGAACATCTCCTTGGCGAGTGCCAGCTCCTGCTTGGCCAGCGGCCCGGCCTTATGAAATTCCGATTCATAGTCCACCCAAAAGGCGGCCAAACGCGGGTCATCCGGGTCGGTGAGCGGGACAAATTCCGCATCCGGGTAGTCACGGCGGAACTTGTTGATATGGTTGCGCTGGCCGCTGTACCGCCGCCCGGCGAACTCGGACAAGTCCTGCGTGTGGTAAAGATAGTCCTTCCACACCCGCTCGTTCGTAAGGCGAAAGCGTGGGTAGCGCAGACACAGCGCGGGCAGCTTGTCCTCCGGCACGACGGAGAGGATAAGCGGCAGTTCCTTTTCGCCGCAGTACCGCTCGATGGCCGTCAGCGCCGCCTCCGCGTCCCCGCCTTCGCCGAGAATGGGATAGTCGAAGACCACGTCGCCGTCGATGACGTTGCGCACGATCAGACAGCCCGCCGCCTCGGCAAAGGAGGAGTGCAGATGGCCGCGCCACATCAGCTTCACGCCCAGCGAATATTCGCACAGGCGGTAGTCGCAGCGTTCGTAGTAGGTTCGCAGGTGTGCGCCGTGTTCGGCAGTCAGCTCTTGAAATTGCAGCATACAGACCTCACATTTTTTCTATCATATCTCTCGATTGCAGGATGAACTTCCGCACGATGGGACGCAGCTCCTTCCACGGCCTCGCGGCGATCCCCAGCTCGCGCACGGCGCGCGGTCTCAGCGGCAGGGCGCGTATATTCTTCTGCCGTCCGTGCAGCACGAGGCGCGACAGTACGCTCACGCCCAGCCCATGCTCCACCATCGACACCACCGCGCTGTCCGACACCTGCGTCGTGCGGATGAGCGGCACAACGCCGTGTTCATTCAGAACGCGCATGATGTCCTTGTCGAAGCCCATCGAGGGCATGAGAAATTCGCTCCCGTTGAACAGCTCCACCGGGAAATCGTCCCCACCCGGGTAGTCCGGCGGCAGGATGGCCAGCAACTCGTCGTCGCGCAGCGGCGTCCAGCTCAGTGCGCCGTAGTCCTGACGGCTGGCGAAGCACATATCCACCCGCGCCTCCATCACCCACTGGTACACCTCGTCCACGCTGCCCATCTGAATGTCCACGATGACGCCGGGGTGTTCCCGGCGGAACTGCTGGATGACCTCCGGCAGCCAGTGCCGCGCGATGGACTCATACGCCGCCACGCGGACGCTGTCCTCGCGGTGGGAGTTGATGAGAGCGATCTCGCGCTCCAGCGCGGCACTCCCCGCGAGACACTCCCGCACGAGCGGGAAAATGCGCTGCCCCGAGGGCGTGAGCTGCACGCCGGAACGGCCGCGCAGCAGCACTGTAAAGCCAATGTCCTTTTCAAGACTGTTCATCATATGCGTCAGCCCCGACTGGGTATAGCCGAGCTGCTCCGCCGCCCGCGTGAAGCTGCCCGCCTCCACGGAGGCCACCAGTGCCTCTAATTTCTTCGTATCCACCCGTGTCCCTCCCCGTGCTGTTCTTTTTTCTATTATACGTCATACACCGCGCGACGACAAGCGTTTTGTCGCTGTTTTGCGCAAAATCGTCCCATTCAAACCCTGTCATTCCTCCCTGCCCATACTCCGCGGTGTCCTCAAACAGCCCTGCCGCGCAAGGCGCTTGTCGACCGTTCGTAGGGGCGGACGACTCTGTCCGCCCGATGGGAAGTGCTTTCGGTAAACCGTCCGTAGGGCGGCCTGCCCTCACCCGCGCCACCGCGCCAACGGCGCGGAAAGGAAACGGATTGTGAACCAGTCTGCGGACTGGTTCGCAATGACAATGTGGGCGGCATTTCTCGTTTTGTAGGGGCGGCGTCCTCGACGCCCCGCAGGACAAACCGTTCTTTTTATCTCCAGCATGGGTACTTTTGTCAATAGCGACAAAAGTACCTAAAAACGCCATTTAAGGGGAGAAGGATTTCGAATTTCCCTCTCCCCTTAGGCTGACGGAAGTCAGCCTAAAATTTCCTCTCCTTGAAACGACCAAAGGGAGGGCTGCGGCCCTCCCTATCGGATCATCCTTCCGGGGACGCGCCCTGCGGGCGCGGCGGCGTGGGTGAGGGCAGGTCGCCCTACAACCGTTCATCGATGGTACGGTGTGCGAGACATGGCACACCATACAAGCTTCCACGCTCCGAATTCCTGTCGTCCGTCTCTCCGCCGTGTCAGGCCCTTATCTCCCTGCGTAATGGTTACAAATCAGTTTCTTTGCCACCTTTACGTATTGTAGCACCAACATATCCCGCCTTCGAGGCGGCAGTACTCGCAATTCCTGCAATAGCTTTGGGTACCGCATCCCGCTTTGCACCAGCTGCCCTCGAAAAGTATACGATTAAACCCGGTGCTGTGGCAATTTTTGCACTTCCAACGGTCACATATGTCACCCGCTGCCACGAGATATGCTATATCTGAACCGGTTGCACCACCTGCCACGTTGTCAAGCTCCTCGTCGGTAAGCTCTACGTTTTGATTTTTCGTCTGCTCGGTCAATTCGGTGGCCTTCATTTTCTCGTTCTTGTTGTTCATCATTTTTCTCCTTTCGTTTGTGACCTGTTCGGATGATACTGCCGTTTCAGTCGTCATTGATGAAGCGCGGTCAGCTCCGCGCCGTGTTCCTTGCAACGGCGGCAAACTTCTCGGGGGATTTCCCCTGTCTCATTTTTTCAGGCATCTCAGAGGTACGTTTGTTTTTTCATCATAAAATCTTCTTAAAATCAGTTGTTGCACCTTTACGTATTGTAGCACCAAAACAGCGAGCCTACGAGGTGGCAGTACTCGCAATTCATGCAATAGCTTTGGGTACCGCATCCCGCTTTGCACCAGCTGCCCTCGAAAAGTATACGATTAAACCCGGTGCTGTGGCAATTTTTGCACTTCCAACGGTCACATATGTCACCCGCTGCCACGAGATATGCTCTCTTTTGATCGGTTCCACCACCGCCTGCCACGTTGTCAAGCTCCTCGTCAGTAAGCTCGGCCGCCTCATTCTGCGCTTTCTCGTACAGTTCCTCTTTCATGATCGTTCCTCCGTATAAATTATTTTACTATTTTTGCAAGATTGACTGCAAGCCAATCTTTACATCCGTTATTTCCGTTTTTCAGAGCAGTTGCAAACCACTTCAGCATCTGTCAGCTCCGCTTTGCTCAAATCAGCGTGATGTGAGATTCATGGCGTTGCTCCTTTCGCTTTCTATCCGTATATACGGCAGCGGGCAGCGTTTTGTTAGAAACATTTTTACAGGTCGCTCATTTCCTGCCGCAGCTTGCGCAGTGCCGTGTGGCAGATCTGCCGGACGTTCACGTAGGAAAGGTGCATTTTCTCCGCGATCTCGCGGTGGCTCAGACCGTGGTAGTAGTGCAGGATCACGACGGCCTGCTCCCGCTCGTTCAGCACGTCCAGCGCGTGCGCCAGCTCGTCCAGACGCTCGTCATAGGAGACAGTCTCGTCGGCGATCTCCTCGAGCGGGACGAAGGGAACACCGCGCTTGCGGTAAAAATCGGTCAGCACCGACTGCATGGTACGGAAGATGTAGCTGGCCGCGCCCGGACGCTCCAAGTCGAAGCCGTCCGGCACGGAGAGCAGACGCAGAAACACCTCAGAGGTCAGGTCTTCGGCATCGTGACGGCTTGACAGTCGGCGGCAGAGGTAGCCGAACACCTTGCCGCGGTATCGGACATACGCCTGTGCGCAAACAGCGTCCTCAATCTGCATCCGTCTTCTCCCCGAGACGCGGTTTGAGGTATACCTCACCTGCCGCCGCCACGTCCAGCTCTTCGTCCTCCAGCTCGACACCCTGCATAAGATAGCGCGACGCGACCGCGTCTATCTTTTCACTCAGGTGCGCATTCGGCTGGAATTTCTGATATTCAAGCAGTGTCTGTAAATAGCTCATCTCGGCCTCCTTTCGTGGGTATATACGCGATGGGGTGTGCCTCTGTTATAGCTTTGCGATGGGGAATTTTTTCTTGTGCTTATTTTACCATCTTTCCACGCGATGTGCAATAAAATAAATCACGGAATTTCCTAAGGCTTTTGGTGCAAAATGTACCGCGCGGCGCGGCGGTGAACGAAGCTTCGAATAATGCATCATTCACTCTTGGCAAAGGCGGCCGATGTATTGTATAGCACCATTGCCCCCTACGAAACGACATACAAAACCCCCTCCGCGCTGCGGCGCGGAGGGGGTTATATCTTGCGAGTGTGCCTGTAAGCCGGGTTCTGTTTTGACAGTCATCTATCTACGCACATCGTCGCCGATGCGCTCCAGCCACCCCGGGAGCGGCCGGGCCGACCTATACGCTCCCATACCGGTGTTGCTCCGAATAGAGTTTACAGCGACGGACGCTTTCACACGCCGTCGGGTGAGCTCTTACCTCGCCTTTCCACCCTTACCGCGCAAGCGCGGCGGTATATCTCTGTTGCACTTTTCCTGAAGTCGCCTTCGGCGGGCGTTACCCGCTATTCTCGCCCTGTGGAGCCCGGACTTTCCTCATGAACAGGCTTTCGCCTTGTCCCCGCGACTGTCCGGCGCACTCGCAACGTCAATTTTACCCAAGCGGCGCGGGAAAGTCAATGAAAACTTCACCGAATCCGCGGGATGAGCAGCATTTTTTCCGGCAGCTCGCCCGCCTCCAAGCCATTCACGGCGCGGATCAGCGTCTCGTCGCTGTGGTACTGCTTCGCCACGTCCCAGAGCGTCTCCCCGGCGGCCGGGCGGCGCAGAACGAGGGAGGGATGGCGCGCCGCCTGCCGCTCGGTCAGTATTTCCGCCGATGTGACGGTGGTGAGCGTCAGCGTCCTGTCCTCCGGTGCTCGAAGGGCAACGCCCTGCCGAATGTCGCAGCCGCCGGGGCTGAACGACACCTCCGGCGCGCCGCAGAGGGTACACACCGCGTCCCGCGCCGTCTCGGGCAGCGGCAGCTCCGCCGTGCGCTCCGTGACGGCGGGCGTCTCGCCCTCGTCCAGATAGAGCAGCCGCTGGCGCACGGTGACGCGCAGCTCGTCGCCCTCAAAGGTCGGTGTCGGGGCACAGTCCGTGTTCGTGAGATAGACGAAGGGACGCTGATGGCCGAAATCCAAGTGCTGCACACACTCCTGCCGCGTGTCCCGCTCCGGCACGGCGGGGAACGTCAGCTCCCGCGCCTCCACGCGGGTATCGCAACGAACGCTGTAAAGGTCGGCCACGCAGCAGAGCGTCTCACTGCGCCGCGTGGTCAGCAGCAGCCTTAGCTCCGCCGTGACGGCAAAGCCGCCGCTCTCCTCGCCGCGCAGAAGGCGCACTTCACCGAGCGCAAGCTGCACCTCGGCGGTGCAGTCCCCCTCCCCTGCGCCGTCGGGCAGCTCGACGACCTGCGAAAAGGGCAGTGCGGCGTCGTATGTATCGAGCGTATCGCGGTAGCGGCAGAGCGCCGAGAGGTGCAGCTCCCCCCTGACCATCAGCTTGTTTCCTACCGGCTGGCAGTCCATCACGCGGGGATAAAGGCGGCTGCACAGCAGCTCCTCCGGAGTGCTTCTGTCGGACGGCACGGCCGTCTCCTGCGCCACGCTGCACGTCCTCTCCGCCACGGAGACGGTGAGGCACACCGTCCGCTCCATGCGGCGCATACGCAAGCTCTCCTCCTCCGCCGCTCCGGCGCACAGCCGCAGCGCAGAGGCACGGTAGCCGACGATGCACAGCTCCGGGATGACGCGCAGATAGAGGCGGC
The DNA here is from genome assembly GCA_963631875.1 of Firmicutes bacterium CAG:341. Lineage (GTDB taxonomy): Bacteria > Bacillota > Clostridia > Oscillospirales > Oscillospiraceae > Vescimonas. The sequence continues at coordinate 19,553 of CAVGSO010000027.1, forward strand.
GCGGTGTCAACGCCTGCGCCTCGCACAGCAGCAGCCGCCCCGTGGCCCACACGACCTGCGCGGCGGCAAGACGCGGCTCGGCGGACGCGCAGGTGAACGGCACGCGCACCGTCAGCGCACGCAGTCCGGCGCTTTCCTCGGAGGTATACAGCACCGTGAGCTGCACCGCACCGCTGACGGTGACGGTCTTCCCGTCGGCGGTGCAGCTTCGTATCTGCACCTGTCCCGCCGTCTCCACGATACGCCCGATATCCGGGCAATACTCCGCTATGGCGGTCTCCATCGTCTCCTCATGGGTCACGGCGGCGCGTCCGGCCACCTCCCAGCAGGTGATCTCCTTCCATTGCAAGCCACATTCCATGCTTCAAGCCCTCACATTCTTCCGTCGTTTGCCACAGTCTATGCGAGGGCGCGTCTCCTTATGCGTTCATCCCAAAGATACAGCGCAGCAGGCCGCGCAGCACCCTCGGTGCTTTCCATACCACGATACGCATGAGCCTTACCTCCTGTCCCTCAAGCATACGATGCCGCAGGCGATGAGCAGGAACGACACCAAAAACATCAGACACCCCACCGGGAACACCGCCGCGATGAGAATGCCCAGCCCCAAGCCCAGCGCACACACGCCCAAAAACCCTCCGCAGTTCCCTCTTCTCACGGTACACCCCTCCCTGCTCCAATATATGACGCCGTAGGGGTGGTGGTGCAAGAGGGCAGCCGCTGCAAGCAGCGGCTGCCCTCTTATCCCGGGACTCACCCGAATACAATATTCCTAAAGAAGCCGCAAATCTTAGCAAACGGCTTTAATACGTTATCCGCATACCTGCCCACAAGGCGCATGAACGGCTTCTCCAGAAATCTTTGCCTCATCAAATCTATCACCGTGCATACCGCATAAACAAACAGGACAACGAGGATAGAGTAAGGAATCAGAAGTAAAGAATTCTGATACTGAAAATTTTGAAATACATCGATCCATAAAAAAGGTCGTACTATATTGCTATCGTGAATGAGATAGACGCCAAATGTTGCCGAAGCCAATGTATTTACCCATTTATAGTACCCTATTTTCAATGTTGCAAAAGCCATGAACAGCGTCAACGATATCAGCAAAACGGATATTTTTTCCATTCCGTAAAAGTAGGTCGCATGGGCGGAAAAAATCTCCCATTTCGCTCCTAACACCGTAAAAACAACGCTCGACAAATACGTCAGCAGTGAAAACACTGCCCATAAGCGAAAATAACTTTTTGATGTGAGCTTTTCATGAAAGCCATACAGACGCGCATATCCGGCAATCGCATATAAAGTTACAAACCAACATAATGAGCTGCCTTGAAAACTCGATGTCGTAAACGTAGGGATTACAGACCAAATCATCACGAGCATGACGATCAACGACTGATATGTCCGTTTATTCAAACTATTTAAGAACAAATTGATCAACGGGTGAAGGAGATACAGCACAAAATACGTACTTGCAAACCACCATAAGGAAAATGTAATGGGAAATACGGATTTTATCAGCATTTTGACCCCGTAATCATGAACGCGAAACAACGAAAATACAGCGAGTAGACTGAGTGAGTAAAAAATAACTTGTCCCCAAAATTTCAGAATTCTTTTGAAATTAAAAATCCCCCCGAAACTTGTTATAAGAAAATACCCTGAAATCAGGATAAAAATATCAACACCGATCTTACCGCCCATCACAATAAGATTATACCAAAAATGCGGTATCGTGACATCTGACGTTCCCCAATGAAATCCGCCATGAACCGCAAAGTGGTGAAAGGTAATCATGATCATTGAAACTATTCTTAATAGTTCAATATTTGTCTGTCTGTCTGTCTGTCTGTCTGTCTGTCTGTCTGTCTGTCTGTCTGTCTG
>CAVGSO010000028.1:0-21160 GCA_963631875.1 Firmicutes bacterium CAG:341
GGCCCCAAGAAGACCATCGCGAACAAGAAGAAGTAAAGGAGGGAAGAATAGATTATGGCTAACGTAAAAGGCAAAAAAGTCATCCGCCGCCGTCGTGAAAAGAAGAACATCGAGAAGGGTCAGGTGCATATCCGTTCTTCCTTCAACAACACCATGGTGACCGTCACCGATGCACAGGGCAATGCATTGTCTTGGGCTTCCTCCGGTGGTCTCGGTTTCCGCGGCAGCAAGAAGTCCACGCCCTTTGCCGCTCAGAGCGCCGCTGAGACGGCGGCCAAGGCGGCGATGGAGCATGGCCTGAAGACCGTTGAGGTCTTCGTCAAGGGTCCCGGTCAGGGACGTGAGGCGGCCATCCGCGCATTGCAGGCCGTGGGTCTGGAAGTGACGATGATCAAGGACGTCACGCCCATCCCCCACAACGGCTGCCGCCCGCCCAAGCGTCGTCGCGTGTAATCGGAAGAAGGAGGATATTAAATCATGGCTAAAAATATGCAGCCTGTCGCCAAGCGTTGCAAGGCGCTGGGTATTTCTCCTACCGTCATGGGTTACTCCAAGAAGGAGACGAAGCGCAACCCCGGCGGCCAGATGAGAAAGAAGAAGAGCGAGTACGCCATCCAGCTCAACGAGAAGCAGAAGGTCAAGTTCGTCTACGGCATTTTGGAAAAGCAGTTCCATGCCTATTACGAGAAGGCTTCGACCATGCCCGGCAAGACCGGCGAGAACCTGCTGAGCCTGGTGGAGCGCCGCTTGGACAACGTGGTGTACCGTCTGGGCTTCGCCATGACCCGCCGCGAGGCGCGTCAGTTGGTGAACCATGCGCATTTCACCGTCAACGGCCACAAGGTCAACATCCCCTCCTATTTGGTGCGTGTGGGCGATGTGATCGAGGTCAAGGAGAGCAGCCGCTCCTCCGTGGCCTTCAAACGCCTGACCGCCGAGGATGCCCCGATGGTCACTGTCCCCAAGTGGCTGGAGCGTGACAAGACCGCCCTGAAGGGTACGGTGCTCACCATGCCCGCCCGCGAGGACATTGATATGCCCATCGAGGAGCATTTGATCGTCGAGTTGTACTCCAAGTAATAGGGTTCTGACCCTCACGAAGCACTGGAATAATGTAGGGCGCGGCAGCCACCGCGCCGCCAATAGAATGAAGGAGGGTACTACATGATCGAAATTGAGAAGCCCCAGATCGAGTGTATCGAGACACCCGGCGACGCTTCCTATGGAAAATATGTGATCGAACCCCTGGAGCGCGGTTACGGAACGACGCTCGGCAACGCGCTGCGACGCATTCTGCTGTCCAGCCTGCCCGGCACGGCGGCCACCAGCATCAAGATTGCCGGTGTGCAGCACGAGTTCTCCACCATCCCCGGTGTCAAGGAGGATGTGACGGAGATCGTTCTGAACGTGAAAAATCTGCTGACGAAGCTGCACTGTGAAGCGACGAAGACCGTCTTCATCGAGGCCGTCGGTCCGTGCGAGGTCACGGCCGGCGACATCAAGAGCGACGGCGAGGTGGAGGTCCTCAACCCGGAGCTTCACATCGCCACGCTGGACGTGGGCGCAACGCTGAGCATGGAGATCACGCTCAGCCACGGACGCGGCTATGTTTCCGCCGATCGGAACAAGGCACAGCGTCCCGGCGTCATCGGGGTCATCCCCATCGACAGCATCTACACCCCCGTCTACAAGGTCAACTACACCGTGGAGAGTACCCGTGTCGGCACCTCCAGCGACTACGATAAGCTGACGCTGGAGATCTGGACGGACACCACCATCGCCGCGCGCGATGCCGTGTCACTGGGTGCGAAGATCCTCTGCGACCACTTTGCCCTGTTTACCGACCTGAGCGACAACTTGGGCGACAAGCCCACCGTGGTCGAGAAGGCCACCGATGACCGGAACAAGGTGCTGGAGCTGACCATCGAAGAGCTGGATCTCAGCGTCCGCAGCTTCAACTGCCTCAAGCGTGCCAACATCAACACCGTCGAGGACCTCATCTCCAAGACGGAGGACGAGATGATGAAGGTGCGCAACTTGGGTCGTAAGTCCCTTGAGGAAGTCATCAACAAGCTGGCAATGATGGGACTGTCCCTCGCCAGCGAAGACAACAACTAACAGATCAGCGCACACCGCGCCGATCCTGACAAGGAGGAAACTGAAATGCCCGGAACTCGTAAGCTCGGTAAGACTACCGACCAGCGTAAGGCGATGCTCCGTCAGCAGGTCACGGATTTTCTGGATAACGGCCGTATGGAGACTACCATCGCCCGCGCCAAGGAAATCAAGCCCCTCGCCGAGAAGATGATCACCCTCGGCAAGAAGGGCGACCTGTCTGCCTATCGTCAGGCGTTGAGCTTCATTACCCGCGAGGATGTGGCCCACAAGCTCTTCAAGGAGCTGGCGCCCAGCTATGCGGAGCGCAACGGCGGCTACACCCGCATCGTCCGCACCGGCGTCCGCCGCGGCGATGCTGCCGAGACGGCCATCATCGAGCTGGTGAAGTAACCAAACCAAAAACATCCTGCTGCGGCTTTGCCGCAGCAGGATGTTTTTCTTTTATGCGTTGTATTTTCGATAAACGTTCGTAGGGCGGCTTGTTCTCACCCGCCGCCTACTCGTCAAACAATCCCGCCTGCCCCGGCACCTCCGCGTGGCCGATACGGTGGAGCTGCCGGACATTCTCCGCCGTCAGCGCGTCGGTGATGGCCATCTTTCGCAGGATGTTGCGCACCGTGACGTCCAGCCCCTCCCCCGCTCGGTAGTCGGCGGGGAAGATGAAGTCTACGCGCCCGTTAGCGAGCAGATCCTCCACCCCGGCGCGGTTGCTCGCTTGATAGACGGCGATCGCCTGTCCGCCGTAGGCGCGCATCATCTTCATGCACGGCACGTCGGAAAGCCCGTCGCCGACGTAAATCATATTCGTGAACGGAATGCGCTTGCTGTCGTCGGGCATGGAGTCGTTGAGACTCTTGTCGTCCGCCACGTCCAAAACGCCCTTGTTGATGCGGTAGACGAACTGCGTCTTGTTCGTGAAGTTGACGTCCAGCTTCGGCCAGCACGCCGCGCCGTCGCGGTAGTAGAATTCACAGGCGTAGATCTGCTTGAACTCGTGCGCAATCCCGCTGCCCTCGATGATCTCCTTGAGACCGGAGGATAGAACGTAATGCTCCACCTCCACGCCGAGGCTCGCGCCGAAGGCGTTGATACGGCCAAACCACTCCCGCACGCCGGGAAACAGCTCCATGCTGTGACCGCAGCGCACGAGAAACTCCCGCGTCAGCGGCAGTCCGTGGGCGCGGCACTCGACAATCATGGTATACATATAGGCCAGCAGCCCGTCCATGCGGTTTTCGCGGCCAAAGCTATTGGCCTTGTGCCAAAACTCCGCCGGGGTGCAGCCCAGCGCGGGGATAAAGGCGTAGTCCTCCATGTCGGTGGTGCAGAGCGTCTTGTCAAAGTCGTACAGCAGGGCGATGATGGGCTTGCTCATGTCATTCTCCTTTTAGGGTTTGCGGAAAAAGGCGGCTCAAGCCGCCTTTTCGCTCTCTTATTTCTTCTCGCCGTAGTTGCGGCCGAATTTCAGCTCGTCCAAGCTCAGCTTAAAGTCGCTGGGGATGGCGCTGCCGTCAATGGGCGGGAGCTTGATTGTGGGGTCGGTCGTCACGTCGCTCGCAGTCTCCGCCTCGGGTGCATCGTTGAAGTGGCTCAAAATGCCTTGCCCGATGGAGGCGACCACGTCGTCGGCGGAGGGCGTTTCCTCGTCCTGCGCGCTCTCCGTCACGAGACTCATGTCCAGCTCCGGCAGCGATTGCAGAAACGCTGTCTGCGCCTGACACAATTCTTCACTGCGGTGCAGGAACTCCGCCGTCTTCTGCTGTGCCAAGGCGAGCTTGCGCTCCTCGGCCTGCCGCTCGCCGTCCAAGCGGTGGATCTCGTTCTGCGCCTCGGTGCGGGCGTCGGAGAGGATCTGCTCCTTCTCGGCCTGCGCCTCCTGCACCAGCTTGGCGGCCATCTTCTGCGCCGTCAGCAGCGCCTGACGCATGGCCTCCTCGGTGGAGCGGTATTCCTCGACCTTCTCCGCCAGCACCTTGAGCTTGGCCTTGAGAGAGGCGTTTTCCTTAAAAAGCGAGGTGTAATCCTCGGTCAGCGCATCCAAAAACTCATCCACGGACGCCATGTTGTAGCCGCTGCTGCCAAAGGACGATTTAGGGAATACCTTTTCGGAAACTTCCTGTGGTGTAAACATGATGATCCCTCCGTTATTTTTCTTTATGTAAGGCTTACAGATACAGTCCGCTGTTTTCCAGCTCGTCAATGAGGTCGCCCATGATGTCCACGGAGTAGGGCGTGATGATATACGTGTTGGCCGCGACCTTCTTGATCTTGCCCTCGCCGGCATACGCCACGCCGGAGAGGAAGTCGATGAGCCGCCGCGCCACGTCCTTGTTCGTGGACTCAAGGTTCAGCACCACCGTGCGCTTTTCCTTGAGATGGTCGGCGATCTCGGAGGCGTTTTCAAACCGCTCCGGCTTGACCAGCACGACCTTGAGCTGGGTAGTCGCGTGGATGTTCACCACCTTGTTGCGGCGGTCCTCACTGCGGCGCTCTTCGCTGCGGCGATCTTCGCTGCGGCGATCTTCGCTGCGGCGATCTTCGCTGCGGCGATCTTCGCTGCGGCGATCTTCGCTGCGGCGATCTTCGCTGCGGCGATCTTCGCTGCGGCGCTCTGAGCGGTCGTCAAAGAGGGCGCGCGTGTCGCTCTTCGGCTCTTCAAAATCGTTCTCGTAATCGTAATCCTCATCATCGTAGGGATGAATGATTTTTTTCAGCTCGTTCATGAAGCCCATCAGCAATACCTCCCGTGCTTATTTCGTGTAGTCTCTCGCGCCGAAGATCGCCGTTCCCACGCGCACCATGTTGCTGCCGCAGCGTATGGCATCGGCAAAGTCGCCGCTCATACCCATAGAGATATACTCCCACTTATTATCGTACATTTTCGCGTTTATGTCAACATATAGTGTGTGTACTTTTTGAAAATATACCATATTTTCCGCCCTTGTGGCATCGGCGGGCGGGATGGTCATCAGCCCGTGGGCGCGGATGTGCGCAAGCGTAAGCGCGAGCGCGGCGGCGCTTTCCACGTCCTCGGGCGCAAAGCCGCTCTTGGCCGCCTCACCGCCGATGTTGACCTCGAGCAGAATGTCCTGCACGATCCCCAGCTTCTCCGCCTGCCTGTCGATTTCCCGCAGCAGCGCCTCCGAGCCGACGGACTGGATGAGCGCGGCCTTGCCCACGACCTGCTTGACCTTGTTGCGCTGCAAATGGCCGATGAAGTGCAGCGGCGCGCCGTCGTAGGCGTGCTGTGCCAGCTTCGCGGTCATCTCCTGCACGCGGTTCTCACCCAGCGCGTCAATGCCGGCGGCGATGGCCGCCTGACAGGCGCCAAAGTCGTTCATCTTGCTCGCGCCGACCAGTGTGATGTCCGCCCCGGTGCGCCCGCTCTCGCGGGCGGCCTCGTCGATCTCGCGGCGAATGCGCTCGATATTTTCCTGAATTGACATGGCTTTCAGCCTCCTTGCTGTGTATCACCGAATGACCTTTCCGTCGAACAGCGCCCCGGACGTGGCGATGACCTCATCCCCTGCGCGTAGCGTCTTCGTGTCGCTTACGCCCTCGGCGGGCTGAACGAGGGCGTAATTCTCGCCCTGATAGAGCAGCGTCACCGGGCGGAACGACGCATTCTCGCCGTCCACGCAGTACACGCCCGTCACACCGTCCTCGCTCACGCGCAGGGCGTTGGCGGGAACGCGCAGCCCCTCGTAGGTGTGCAGCACCGCGTCTGCCGCCTGATGGCGCAGAAGCGTCGTCTGCGCCAGATATTTGCTCGCGGACAGCACGACCACGGCCTCACCGTTTTCCTCCTCTGACACGCGCTCAAGGTGCATACGGATGGTCTGCTCGAATCCCTTGGCGAGCCGGATGCTGACGCTGCTCATGGACTTGAGCGACTGCGCCTGCTCGTAGGGCAGCGACACGACGTAGTACCACGTGTCGCCGTAGATGAGCTTGCCCACGTTGCTGTGCGTCTGCGCGCTTCGCAGCGAGTCGAGCTTGGAGGGGGTCAGCGCATCCAAAATCTCCGGCGTCAGCACCTCCTCGTAGCCGTCGCAGGCGGTGGAGAACGTGCCGGGGCTGTCCGCCGTGACCGTCGTCGCCCCGGAGAGGGAGGCCTTCAGCGTGGAAAGCTCCGACTCCACGGATTTGATCTGCGTCTGCACCTCCTCCTGATCGGTATAGGCGTGGTCGCGCTTGAGGACGGAGGCCTTCAGCGTCGAGAGGTCGCTCTCGGCGGCGGCGTAGTCTCCGGCGCAGAGCGTCTGCCGCAGCGTCAGGAGGTCGGAGGTGATGGAGGTGTCGAGCTTCAGCGCCGCATCCGGGTCGAGGTAGGACGTGAGGGCGAACTCAAGCTGCTGGAGCTGCAATTCCAGCGTCTCCATGCGGCTGACGGTCTGCAGCGCGCTCTCGTCGGCGTAGACGGTGGCCACCTTCTGCCCCGCGCCGACCTTCTGCCCCTCCTCTATCGCATAGCTTACCGTGCCGCTCTGCGAGGGGAGGGGTTCCTCGTCGCGCACGAGCCAGCCGTCCAGCGAGATGATGTCCTCGGCCTGACTTTCATAGACGAGCGTCGTCGTCAGCGGGTCGGAGAAGTAGTTGTAGATCTGCACGGCGAAGTACAGCAGCACCGCCGTCAGCACCACGATGGGCAGCACGCGCAGCGCGGGCGAGGTGGTCTTGATGTCATTTTTCGCTTGGGGTTCGTTTTTCATGGCGGCTTCCTTTGTGCAGGGAGGGTGTTATCCCTCCCGAAGATTGACGGCGCGCAGCGGCGCGATAGTGGAAATGGCGTGCTTGTAGATGACCTGCTGCTTCCCCTCCGAGTCCAGCACCACCACGAAGCAGTCAAAGCCCGTAATCGTGCCGCGAAGCTGAAAGCCGTTCACCAGAAACAGTGTGACCGGGAGGTTCTCCCTGCGCGCCTTGGTGAGAAAAATGTCCTGCAAGTTGTTTGTCTTCTGCATGGTTGTCCGCTCCTTTTATGTCTGTGTGCGGAGCGGAGACAGTCCTCCGTCCGCCGTACTCAGCATACGCCGGAGGACGTGAGGAATGTTGTCGCATTTTGGAGGCCGGAGGGAAAATCCGGCACTTTTTCCCATAAAATCCAGTGGATAGCGTCGTTGCGGCGCAGCCACGTGAGCTGCCGCTTGGCGTACTGCCGCGAGCGGAGCTTGACCTCCTCCACGGCCTCCGGCACGGTCATTTGACCGTCTGCCGCCGCCAAGAACTGCTTGTAGCCGATGGCCTGCCACGCGGTGGCGGTGCGGGGCAGCCCGCTTTGGAGAAGCGAGCGCACCTCGTCGAGAAGTCCCCGCGCGACCATCTCATCCACGCGGCGGTCAATCCGCTCACGCAGCACCGCCCTGTCCTGAAAGCTCAGGCCGATGAACAGTCCCTCGTAGCGGCTCGGCTGCTCGCGGGTGCGGCGGTCGTGCTGCGAGAGGCGCTCCCCGGTCGTTATATAGACCTCTAACGCACGTATGATGCGCTTTTCGTCCCGTAGATGCAGCTTAGACGCACTCTCCGGGTCAATGCGGCGCACCTCTTCGAGCATGGCTTCCGCGCCCTCGCGGCGGAAGCGTTCCTGCAATTCGCGCCGCAGCGCGGTATCCTGCCCGCCGGGCGCAAAGTCCGTGCCGCGCAGCAGCGCGTCGAGATACAGTCCCGTGCCGCCGACCAAAATGGGCCGCTTGCCGCGGCGCAGAATGTCCTGCACACACGCATCGGCGGCCTCGGCGTACCGCGCCGCCGACCAGCTCTCCGAGGGGTCGGCCACGCCGATCATGTGGTGGGGAACGCCCTCCGTTTCCTCCGCCGTGGGCGCGGCCGTGCCGATGGCCATGCCGCGATAAATCTGCATGGAGTCCACGGAGACGACCTCGCCGCCAAAGCGGTGCGCCAACGCCACGCCCATTTTCGTTTTGCCGCTGGCCGTCGGGCCGACGACGCAGATGAGCTTTTCCGTGGCGGACACCTCCCTCGGGGCGATTACGCCCGCTTGAACATCTTTTCCAACTCGTATTTCGTCAGCTTAACCGCCACCGGGCGGCCATGCGGGCAGTAGCGTATCTCGCCGCGCTGCACCTGCCGCGCCAGTGCCGCCAGCTCCGTCACGTCGCTGACCATGCCCGCCTTGATGGCGCTCTTGCAGGCGATGGTGTGCAGCAGGTCGTCCCGCAGCGCGTCCGGGTCGGCACGCTGCAAAAGGAGCTTCTGCGCCAGCTCCTCCAGCGTCGCGGCGGCCTCGGAGGCCGGAACGTCATCCGGCAGGGCGCGGACGAGAATCGTCCCGCCGCCGAAATCCTCACACTGAAAGCCGCACCGCTCCAAAAGCGGCAGATTTTCCAGCACGGCGGCGTATTCCTCCCCGCTCAGCGTCACGGCGGCGGGGGAGAGAAGCTGCTGCGGCATGGGCGGGACGGGGCTTGCCTTGAGCGCGTCGAAGCGGACACGCTCGTGGGCGGCGTGCTTGTCGATAAGCCACACCGCGCCCTCGCCGTCCTCGCAGATGATGTACGTCTTCAGCACCTCCCCGGCGACACGCCACGGGGCTTCCTCCCCATTCGGCGTATCCGGCAGGGCCATGACCTGCTGCTCGGGTTCGCATTCTGCGTGCGTCTGTATCTCAGGCTCGGGCGTGGGTATCGGTTCGGGTTCGGGTTCGGTTTTTTGCTCGGGGACAGATACCGCCTCCGGCGGGATGATGTGGTAGACGAAGCCGGGACGCGAGGTGGGCGCGGTAAAGGGGCGCGTCGGGTCGGGCGCAACGTCCCGCACCTCCAGCGTCATGCCGCCCGCGGCAGGCTTGGCCGGGGTCGAGCCGATGACCCGCCCTGTCGGGACTGCGGCGGCGGCCCTCGGCGCGGGCGCGTCAGGTCGGGCGCGAAATTCCGTGGCGGTCATCGTTTGGAAGAACGGCTTTTCGTCTGATTTTTTCGGCTTGCCCTCCTCATCCAAGGCGGAGGTCACGGTGTGGTAGACCGCGTCGAAGACAGTCTTGTCGGACACGAACTTCACCACCGTCTTGGCCGGGTGGACGTTCACGTCCACCGCCTCCGCCGGGAGCGTGATGTGCAGCACGCAGCCGGGGAACTTGCCCTTGAGCAGCCGATTGCGGTAGCCTTCCTCCGCGGCGGCGGTCAAAAGCTGGCTCTTCACCAGCCGCCCGTTGACGAAGAAGAGCTGGCGGGCGCGTGTGCCGTGTCCGCCGAGGGGCTTGGTGACAAAGCCCTCGACCCGCACGTCGCCGTTGCTGCCGGACACCGGGAGCAGTGACAGGGCGAAATCGCGCCCCAGCGCGGCGTAGATGGCGGGCAGCAGCTCGCCGTTGCCGGGCGTGTGCAGCACCTCTGCGCCGTCGCGCAGGAGCTTAAACGACACATCCGGGTGGCTCAGGGCGAGCTGGGTGACGACGGAGGCCGCCGCCATCCCCTCGGCGCTGTCCTTTTTCATGAATTTCATCCGTGCGGGCGTGTTGTAAAAGAGGTCGCGGACGCACACGGTCGTCCCGACCGGGCAGCCCGCCGCCGTCACCTCACCGGGAACGCCGCCCTCCAAGTGCAGCCGCGCACCCGCGTCGGCGTCGGCCTCGCGGGAAAAAACGTCCAGCCGGGAGACGGCAGAGATGGCGGCCAGCGCCTCCCCTCGAAAGCCGAGGGTGTGGATGGCGGCCAAATCGTCGGCGGTGCGCAGCTTGCTGGTGGCGTGGCGTAAAAAGGCAGTGGGGAGCTGGTCGGGGGACATTCCGCAGCCGTTGTCGGCCACGCGGAGATACGTCAGCCCGCCCTTTTCAAGCTCCACGGCCACGGCGGACGCGCCCGCGTCCAGCGCGTTTTCCAGCAGCTCCTTGCACACGCTGGCGGGGCGTTCCACCACCTCGCCTGCGGCGATCATGTCGGCAAGCTGCGCGGGAAGTTGTTGTATCTGCGGCATAAAGGCTCCCCCTTTCGGTCGGTGTGATCAGTCGGGTCTTCTGTCATTGCGGGACGGCTTGCAGGAGCGGACGATGCTGTCCGCCCGCCGCGCTGACGGCGCGGCAGTCTTATCGTTATCCCAGCTTTTCTTTCAGCTCGTAGAGCAAATTCAGCGCCTCTCGGGGACTGAGTGCGTCCACCTGTGTGCTTCGAAGCGCGGCGGCCACCTCAGACTCCGCGATGTCGGTGAGCGACACCTGCGCGTCCTGCGCGCTTGGAACGGCGGGCGCGGCCATCTGAACTCCGCCGCTTTCCAGCTCGTGCAGGATCTCCCGGGCGCGGGAGACGACGCTCTCCGGCAGTCCGGCCAGTTGGGCGACCTCGATGCCGTAGCTTCGGTCCGCCCCGCCGGGGACGATTTTGCGCAGGAAGATGATGCCGTCACCGAGTGCCTGCACGGCGACGTTGTAGTTGCGGACGCCGGGCAGCGTCTGCTCCAAGGCCGTCAGCTCGTGGTAGTGGGTGGCGAAGAGCGTTTTGGTCTTGAGCTTTTGGGCGCAGTATTCCAGCACGGCGCGGGCGATGGACATCCCATCGAACGTGGACGTGCCGCGCCCGATCTCATCAAGGATGAGCAGGCTGTTCTTCGTGGCGCGGCGCAGCAGCTCCGACACCTCCGTCATCTCCACCATGAATGTGGACTGCCCGGCGGAGAGATCGTCGCTCGCGCCGATACGGGTGAAAATACGGTCCACCACACCGATATGAGCGCTCTGCGCCGGGACGAATGAGCCGATCTGCGCCATGAGGACGATCAGCGCCACCTGACGCATATAGGTGGACTTTCCGGCCATGTTCGGCCCTGTGATAATGCTCACGCGGTCGTCCTTTGCGCCCATATTCGTGTCGTTGGGGACAAAGGCGGCGCCGCCGAGCATTTCCTCCACGACCGGGTGACGACCCTCGTGTATCTGAATGACGCCGCTCTCATCCACGGTGGGGCGGCAGTAGTGATTCTGCGCCGCCGTCTCCGCCAGCGAGCAGAGCGTATCGAGCTGGGCGATGAGGGACGCGGCGAGCTGAATCCGCGCCACCTGCGCGGAGACATCGGTACGCAGCGCGGTGAAGAGGTCGTATTCCAACGCCGCGTCGCGGTCGGAGGCGGTCAGCACCTCATGCTCAAGGTCCTTCAGCTCCTGTGTGATGAACCGCTCGCCGTTGACGAGCGTCTGCTTTCGTATGTAGTCCTCCGGCACCTGATCGCGGAACGAGTTCGACACCTCGATGTAATAGCCGAACACCTTGTTGTAGCCTACGCGCAGGGTGCGAATCCCCGTGCGCTCCTTTTCCCGAGCTTCAAGGTCGGCGATAAAGCCCTTGCCGCCGGAGAGAATGCCGCGCAGGCGGTCTACCTCCTCGTTGAAGCCCTCGCGAATCAGCCCGCCCTCCCGAACGGAGAACGGCGGCTCGTCCTTGAGCGTTTTTGCGATTTGCTCGGTGAGGTCGGAGAGCGTTTCAAGCCTCGCGTTCAGCTGTCCCAAAGGGCCGGAGGCGAACGGCTCGAGCTGTGCCTTGAGCGCCGGGATGCGCTCCAAGGACGTACGCAGAGACGATAGCTCGCGCCCGCCCGCCGTGCCGTAGGAGATGCGGCTCATGAGCCGCTCCAGGTCGCCGATGCCGCCGAGCGTCAGCCGAAGCTCCTGCCGTGCCATGTCGTTGTCCACGAGCGCGGCTACCGCGTCGAGGCGGCGGTCGATGGCCACCGGGTTCAAAAGCGGCTGCTGAAGCCACGCGCGGAGGTTGCGCGCGCCCATCGGGGTTTTCGTCTTATCCAGCACCCACAGAAGAGAGCCGCGCTTTTCCTGTGTGCGCAGTGTCTCCGTCAGCTCAAGGTTGCGCCGCGCCGTCATGTCCAGCTCCATGAATGCCCCGGTGCAGTAGCACTCCAGCTCGTCCAAGTGCGAAAGCTCGGCCTTCTGCGTCTCGTGGAGGTAACTCAGCAGCCCGCCGAGGGACAGCAGTGCCGCCGGGTTGTTGCGGGGAATGCTCGCCAACGCCTCGTCACCGAACTGCGTGCGCGTCTGCTTTTCGGCGGTGTCGAGGTCAAAGTGTGACTTTGTCAGCCTTTCGCGGTGGCAGGGGATACGGTCCGTGAGGGCGGCGGTCAGCGCGCCGTTTTGAAACGCTGTATCGTTCATCACGACCTCGGCGGGCGTGAACCGCGCCAGCTCGTTGATGAGACTGCGTACCCGGTCGCTCCCGGTGAAGCACGTCACCTGCGCCCGTCCCGTGGAAATATCGCAGGCGGAGAGGCCTGCGGCGTTCTTGTCGAGGTAAATGCCGCAGAGGTAGTTGCTGCGTCCCGCGTCCAGACAGGCATCGTCCAGCACCGTACCGGGGGTAACGGTGCGGATGACATCCCGCTGCACCAAGCCTTTGGTGAGGCGAGGGTCTTCAATCTGCTCACAGATGGAGACCTTGTAGCCCCGCGCAATGAGGCGGGCGACGTAAGCCTCGGCGGAGTGATAGGGGACGCCGCACATGGGGAGACGGTCGCCGTCTGCCTTGTCCTTGCTGTGGTCGCGGGTGGTCAGAACGAGATCCAGCTCGCGGGAGGCGGTGCGGGCGTCAGAGCCGAACATCTCATAAAAATCGCCCAAGCGGAAAAAGAGCAGAGAATCCGGGTTCTGCTCCTTGATCTCCTTGTACTGCTGCATCATGGGTGTCAGCTCCGCCATGTGAGTCCCTCCTTTTATACCGGCTCGCCGAACAGCGCCCATGTATTGCTGTCGGTGATGTGTACGTCGTGATAATCGCCCACGGCGGACTTGTCGCCCGCGAGGTGGACGAGCCGCCCTCCGGCGGTACGCGCCGTCAGCGGCCAGCGGGCGTCGCCGCTCTCGCCGTCCACGAGGCAGCGCAGCGTGCGCCCGACATAGGCGGCGTGCAGCTCCTCGGAAATGCGGTTTTGCGTCTGACAGAGGCGGTCGAACCACCGCTGCTTTTCCTCGCGGGAGACGGGGTCATCCATCTTGGCCGCGGGCGTGCCGGGGCGCGGGGAGAAGATGAACGTGAACAGCGCGTCGAAGCGTACCTGCTCCACGAGGGACACCGTCTCCATCGCCTCGGCCTCCGTCTCGCCGGGAAAGCCGATGATGACGTCGCTCGTCAGCACCAGCTCCGGCATGACCTTACGCGCGTAGCTGATTAAATCCAAGTATTTCGCCCGGTCGTAGGGGCGGTTCATCGCCCGCAGCACGCGGTCACAGCCGGACTGCACCGGGAGATGGAGCTGCCGCGCCACGTGGCGGCTTCGCGCCATCGTGTCAAAGAGCTTGTACGTTGCGTCCTTCGGCTGGGAGGACATGAAGCGCAGGAGATAGTCGCCGTCAATCTCGTCGAGCGCGGAGAGCAGGTCGGCGAAGTCGTAGCCCGTGCCGAGGTCCTTACCGTAGGAGTTGACGTTCTGCCCCAGCAGCGTGATCTCCTTGAAGCCGTCGGCCACGAGCTGGCGCACCTCGGAAATGATCTGCTCGGGGTCGCGGCTGCGCTCGCGCCCGCGGACGTAGGGGACGATGCAGTACGAGCAGAAGTTGTTGCACCCGTACATGATGGACACCCACGCGCGGGTGCGCCCCTCGCGCACCACGGGCATCCCCTCGGCGATCGCGCCGTGCTCGTCCTCCACGGAGAACACGCGCCGCCGCTGGGTATAGACGTTGTAGAGCAGCTCCGGGAATTTCCACAGGGCCTGCGGCCCGAAGACGAGGTCAACGTGGCGGTACGACTGACGCACCTTCTCCGCCACCTCGGGGCGCTGCGCCATGCAGCCGCACAGGCAGATGATCTGCTCCGGGTCAGCCTTTTTCGTGTGCGTCAGCGCACCCAGCGTACCGTAGACACGCTTTTCCGCGTGGTCGCGGATGGCGCAGGTGTTCAGCACCACCACCGCCGCTTGGGCGGGGTCGTCGGTAAAGCCGAAGCCCATCGCCTCCAGCATTCCCATGATGTGCTGGCTGTCGGCCACGTTCTGCTGACAGCCGAAGGTATCCACCAGCGCAAGCGGCGGCGCGGTGCGATGGTCGTGGAGCGCACGGATTTTTCCCTCAAGCTCCCGCTGACGCTCCAGCTCCTGCGGCGGGATGAGGACTTGCTTTCTATCCAAGGAAGACCTCCTCGCTCCGCGTTCGCGGAGCGTTGTTTTAATAAAGCATTATAGCATAAAATCGTCGGCAATACAAGAAATCGGCGGAGAAAAATCACGCTCTGCGCGTGAAAAATTCGCGCTCACAGCGCGTCGAACTCCTCCCGCGTCATGAGAAGCTGCAGCGCCTCCAAAAGTCCGTTCGCCGTGAGGCGGGCGGGCAGCCCCAGCCGCCGCTGCAGGGCGGCGCGCTTCGCTTCAGAGTTTGCGCCGATAAGTCCCTTATCCAGCAGGTCGGCCTTCGTGATGGCGGCGGGGACGGGGCTTTCCTCGCCCTCGAAGGTCGCTCCGGCGCGGCGCAGCGCGTCCAGCAGTACCGCCGCCGTCATGCCCTCCACGCCCAGCTTACCCTCCTTGCCGGGATGCCGTTTGCGCCGCTCCTTGCCGAAAATGTCGGGGACATACGCCTGCTTGAGCGTCTCCGGCGGCAGCACACCCTTGAGGTGATTGCGGATGACGAAGCCCGCGCCGTCCGGATCGGTCAGCAAAATCATCCCGCGCTTTTGCGCGAGTGTGCGCAGATACGCGGTCTTCTCCCGGTCGTTGAACACGGCGAAGCCGCCCACCTCCACGATGGCCGCGTCCACCACCTGCGAGAGCGCGTTTTTGTCGTACCGCCCCTCGACCACAATGACCTCACGCACGCGCGGCTTCACTGCGCACCTGCCAATTCCATCAAAAAGAGCTTCAGCGCACCCTCGCTGTCCGCACTGCGCCCGGACTTCATGCGCCGATCCAGCACCTGACAGCGCTGCACGGCCTCCCGACACCACGCGCGCGACACGCCGCGCGCCGACTGCATCAGCTTCTTGGCCGGATAATCGGAGCTCATGCGCCAGAGATCCTTGAGCCACACCGCGTCCTGATTGCCCTCCAGCGCCAGCCGCGCGGTGTAGAGCTGGCGCAGCTCGCGGCTCAGCGCGCCGAGGATGACGATCGGCTCCGTCTGCATACGGAAAAGCTCCGCCAGCACAGCGGCGGCGCGGTTGTAGTCCCGCGCGCTGACGGCGTTCGTCATGTCGAAGATACGCGCCTCCAAGATCGGGTCGGCCACCGCATCGATGTCCGCGGAGGTGACGCTCGACCCCTTGGCGTAGGCGGCGAGCTTGGTGATTTCCGGCACGAGGCCGTCCATCAGATTGCCGCAGGTGAAGAGAAAATGGTCGATGGTCGCGTCGTCGATCTCCTTGCCCAAGGCGGCAAAGCGGCGGCGTACCCATTTTTGCAGCTTCTGCCGCCCCTGCGGCGCAAACTCGATCTCCGTCGTGTGCGCGGCCACGGCGGCGGCGAGCTTTTTGAGCTTCCCGTCGCGCTTGTAGGGGATTTGGCGGTAGAGGAACACCAGCGTGCAGTAGTCCGGGAAGTCCTCCAGGAGCGCGGTCAGCGCGGTGCGCTGCGACTCGTCCAGCTTGAAAATATCCATATCCGTGACGGTCACGAGCGTGCGCTCCGCCATCATCGGCATGGCCTCCGCCGCCTCCGTCAGCTCCTGCACGGTGACGTTTTTCCCGCCGAGGCGGTGGTAGTTGAATGCCTCCGAGGCGGCGGGGACGAGCCGCTCGCGGAGCTGCTCCACGGCCTGCTGCATGAGATACGTCTCCTCGCCGAAGAAAATGTAGACGTTGGCGCACTCGCCGCCGCGCAGGGACGTGCGGAACTCCTCGTAGCCGAGGTATGTCGTTGCCGTTTTCTTTGCCATGCTTAACCTCCGTTGACGGTGATGCGAATGCTGCCCTGCTCGTCGGTGCGCCATACCTCCGCGCCGACGGCGCGCAGGCGGCGGAGTGTCTCTGCGGCCGGGTGGCCGTAGCTGTTGTCGCCCACGCTGATGACCGCCGTCTCCGGCGAGAGAAAGCGCAGGAACGACTCGTCGGAGCTGTAGCGTGAGCCGTGGTGGCTGACGACCAGCACCTCGATGGAGGGCAGCGCATAGGTACGCGCCAGCAGCACCTCCGTCTCTCCTGCCATGTCGCCTGTGATGAGCAGGTCGAAGTCCCCGCTGGCGGCCAGCGCACTCAAGCCCTGCTCGTTCATGTCGCCCGAGGCTTTCAGGGGCGGGTAGACGGTCAGCACCGCCTCACCCAAGGCCACGCTCGTCATCTCGGTGACGAAGCAAATTTCGATACCACGCTGCTGCGCCAGCGCGACGAGCCGCTCCCGAACGCCGTACTCGTCCTCTATATCCGGCAGGTACAGCCTGTCCACATCAAGCCGCGTCAGCACCTCGGTCAGCCCGTTCGTGTGGTCGGCGTGATAGTGCGTCACGACCACGGCGGAGAGGCGGTCGATGCCTGCCCCTTGCAGCGAATCGGCGGCGACCGACCCCGCGCTGACGTAGGTGTTGCTGCTGCCGCAGTCCACGAGCGCCGTCTCGCTGCCGCAGCGCAGCACCACGCTCTCGCCCTGTCCCACGTCCAGCACCGTCGCGCTGAACGTGCCGTAGGCCTCATGGCGGGCGTTGAGATAGAGGCAGGCGCACAGCGTCACCGCCGCGAGTGCGGAGGCGAGGGCGTACTTGCGCCGCCCGTCCGGCGTGACGGCGCAGCCGATAAACGCCGCGTAGACGTACAAAAGCCAGCACCACAGACAGGCGTTCGTGAAGTACACCGCGTGATACGGCAGCTTCAGCAGCCCGTGCGCCAGCCACAGGATGTACTTCACCAGCGCCAACGGCACAAGACCGACCGCCTGTCCCAGCGGCGTCCACAGAAAGCCTGCGAGCGCGGAGACGAACGCCGACATGAACGCATAGCCCGCCGCGGGGACGGCCAGCAGTCCCGCCAGCGGCGAGACGAGGGAGAGAATGTTGAAATAATAGGCCGTCAGCGGCGCGGTAAAGACGATCGCACCCAGCGTGGCGGCCAGATTTGCACCCACGAAGGCCATCATCACGCGAACGCCGTGGCGTGCGCTGCGGCACAGGGAGGTGAAGCATTTGTAGAGCCGCCCGGAGAGCAAGATCATCCCCAGCGTGGCGGCGAAGCTGAGCTGCATGCTGACGCTCCCGATGGCGTAGGGATTTGCCAGCAGCAAAACGGTCAGCGCTGCGGCCAGACTCGTCAGCGGGTCGGCGGTGCGCCGGAAGAGCGGCGCACTCAGCAAGAAGAGCTGCATCACGCAGGCGCGTACCACCGAGGGCGAAAGCCCGGTCAAAAGCATATAAAAGAGCAGCACCGCGCCGCCAGCGATACACAGCGTTCGGCGGCGCGAGGGCGAGACGAGCAGCGTCAGCAGCGTCACCAAAAAGGCACAGTGCAGCCCCGAAACGGCGAAAATATGCGCCAGCCCCGTCTCCTGCATCGCCACGTAGTCCGTCTCCGGCACGAGCGAGCTGTCCCCGGTCAGCTCGGCGGTGAGAAAGCCCAGCACCGCCGGGTCGTCCCATAGCTGCGCAAGCTTGTCCCGCAGCGCCTTGGCGCAGTGCAGCGGGACATACCGCAAGGGGACGCTTTGCGGCTGCGTCACCTGCACCTCGCCGCGTTCGTAGAGCAGCGCGTACACGCCGCGCGACGTGAACCGCCGCAGATCGTCCTCGCCGATGGCGGCCACGTCGTTCCACCACGCCGTCCCGGAAAGACCGTCCCCGGGGCGAAGCGCCATCAGCTCGGCGTCGCCGTAATAGATCGCCTTAGCGGCGGGAAGACCGTCTAAGCGCAGCGTGACCTTCGCGCCGTGCGCCGTCTCCTCCGGCCAGTCGCACACGACGGCGGAAAACGACCGCTCTGCGCCGCAGAGCGACTGCACCGGTATACGCACGAGGGCGCGGTAGGCGCTGAAATAAAAAAGCGCGGCACACAGCGGCAGCAAAATCAGCGCTCCGCGCGCAAAATGCGCCGATTTGCGCCCAAAAAGCAGCCACAAAAGCGACAAAATCGCCGCCGCCGCGCCGCCGTACACCTGCCAGCCGTCCCACGGCAGCAGCGTGAGCAGCATTCCGGCGGTGAAGGAGAAGCCGATGCTTGCCAGTACCCGCATTCCTCCCCCTCCTCGCTCGCGCCGCAGCCGTACTTTCCCGGCTATTATAGCAAAATTCTCCGCATATCGCAAGAGCAAAGGTGAAGGATTGTTTTGTTTGTATGTGTGCAGGACGACGGTCCTGTGCGCCGCACACGCCAACGGCAGACGGTATGTGCGGGGTGATACACCCCAAGGGGACTTGCTCCGCTTCGCCCTGCTGCATTTAGCGTTCCTTTGCCATATCCCCTGCACCTTTTCCGCATTTGCGGCATATGGATGGAGCGAGAACTTGAGAAAGGGGAACAGACCATGCCGCGAATCTATCTCAGTCCCTCCACACAGGAGTACAACCAATACATCACCGGGGCGGGCAGCGAGGAATACTTCATGAACCTGCTGGCCGACGCGATGGAGCCGTACCTGCTGGCCAACACCATCCGCTTCACCCGCAACACCCCGGACATGACCGCCGCCGGCTCTATCCGGCAGGCCAACGCCGGGAGCTACGACTTCTACCTCGCCCTCCACTCCAACGGCAGCACCGACGGCAGCCGTGAGGGGACGGTGCGGGGCGTGATCGCGTTTTACTACCCCGGCAGTGCCAACGGCCAACGCGCCGCCGACCTCTTTGTCAAAAATCTGAAGACCGTTTACCCGCTGCCTGACAGGGTCTATACCAAGGCCACCACCACCTTGGGCGAGGTGCGCCAGCCCTATATGCCCTCCGTGCTGCTGGAGCTGGGCTACCACGACAACACCGCCGACGCGCTGTGGGTGGAGAACCGCACGGAGGCCATCGCCGCAAATTTAGTCTTGTCGCTGACGGAATACTTCACGCTGCCGTTCGTCGTGCCGCTCACGCCTTGGCGCGGCACGGTGCGGACGCAAGGCGGTGCGCTGAACCTCCGCGCTGCACCGAGCCTCTCCGGCGCGGTCGTAAGCGCGCTGCCCGACGGCGCGGCGGTCACGGTCTACGGCCGCTATCAGGACTGGTACACGGTGGGGTACAACGGCTTGCTGGGCTACGCCTTTGCGGATTATATCACCTGACGGCGAGATCCTTTGCGGCCTCTTAACGGCTGCGCGGTGCGCCGTGATGGGGCGTCCTCCTTCGACAAAAGCCGCTCGATCGGGCGTCGGCTTTGCCATCGTCGGCCATCTGCACAAAAAATCGGAATGAAATTTCCCATTTCCTCTTGACAGTTGACCATAATATGTTTAATATTAGTAAGGATTATTGTCGGCTGGGTCATGACCGCCCGCCGATTATATCTGACGCAATATTTTGCGCAATTACCCGAAAAACATCACAACATAGGAGGAATGAACCGTGACCGTAACAGGTTGGATCGTGGCGGCTGCCGCGTTCCTTGTGGCGGCGGTGGTCTTTTTCCTCCTCGGCATTCGCTACCGCAAGGGCGTAGCGGAAAAAGAAATCTCCAGCGCGGAGGAGGAAGCCACGCGCATCATCAACGAGGCCATAAAAAGCTCTGAAAACAAGAAAAGAGAGGCACTTCTTGAGGCAAAAGAAGAGATTTTGAAAAACCGCAGCGAATACGAGAAGGAAGTCAAGGAACGCCGCGCAGAACAGCAGAAGCAGGAACGCCGCCTGCAGCAGAAAGAGGAAAATCTCGACCACAAGACCGAGATGATTGAAAAGAAGGAAGAGGCATTGGCGCAGAAGCACGCCGCGCTCGACAAGGAGCAGGAGGAGATCAAGCTCGTCAAGCGCAGTCAGACGGAGATGCTCGAGCGTATCTCCGGCTTCACGGCGGAGCAGGCGAAGGACTACCTCGTCGCGCAGGTCGAGTCCGAGGTGACGCACGAGACGGCGCTGAAGATCAAGGAGATCGAGGCGCGCGCCAAGGATGAGGCTGACCAGCGCGCCCGTGAGATCGTGGCCACCGCCATCCAGCGGTGTGCCGCCGACCATGTGGCGGAGATCACCGTCAGCGTCGTGCCGCTGCCCAACGACGAGATGAAGGGCCGTATCATCGGCCGCGAGGGGCGCAACATCCGCACACTGGAGACACTCACCGGGGCGGATCTGATCATCGACGATACGCCGGAGGCCATCACCGTCTCCTGCTTCGAGCCGGTGCGCCGCGAGGTGGCACGGCTGGCACTGGAAAAGCTCATCGCCGACGGGCGCATCCACCCGACGCACATTGAGGAAATGGTGGAGAAGGCGCGCCGCGAGGTGGACGGCGTTATCCGCGCCGAGGGCGAGCGCGCCGTGCTGGAAACGGGCGTGCGCGGGCTGCACCCGGAGCTGCAGAAGCTGCTGGGCAAGCTGCACTACCGCACCAGCTACGGCCAGAATGTGCTGCAGCACTCCATCGAGGTCAGCCATATCGCCGGTATGATGGCCGCCGAGCTGGGCGCGGATGTGACCGCCGCCAAGCGCGCTGGACTGCTGCACGACATCGGCAAGGCACTCGACCACGAGTTTGAGGGGACGCACGTCGCGCTGGGCGTGGAGTACGCCCGCAAGTACCGCGAGAAGGAGGATATCCTCCACGCCATTCAGGCGCACCACGGCGACGTGGAGTGCAAGACGCTGGTGGCGTGTCTCGTGCAGGCGGCGGACGCCATTTCCGCAGCGCGTCCCGGCGCACGGCGGGAGAACCTCGAGAATTACATCAAGCGGCTTGAAAAGCTGGAGGAGATCACCGGGTCGTATCCCGGCGTCGAGAAGAGCTACGCCATTCAGGCGGGGCGCGAGGTTCGGGTCATGGTCAAGCCCGAGCAGGTCAGCGAGGACGAGATGGTCATTCTCGCCCGCGAGCTGGCCAAGCGCATCGAGAGCGAACTGGAATACCCCGGCCAGATCAAGGTCCACGTCCTGCGCGAGACGAAGGTCGTGGAGTACGCGAAGTAAAGCGTACAAGCAGCATACGCAGAAAAGAGAAGCAAAACCCGGTGTGCGTCGCACTGAAGTGATAAAATAATGGTAGACACGAAAGTG